>NZ_CXOP01000001.1:300000-548093 GCF_001269345.1 Limnohabitans sp. 2KL-27
GACGCATGGCCAAGGTGGACAACAACCGCGCCAGGCGTCTTCGCTCCGAAAAATGCTGGTCGACCACGGCCTGTGACAACAGGCCCAGACCAATGTCAGTGTCCACCGCCTCCTTGCTCGGTCGCAGAACCGCGGGCCCTTGGGCAATCATGTGCCGCGACATGACTGCAGCGCCTGCACTGGTGCCTCCGATGCAACAACGGTTGAAGTGAAAGGACTGGTGCAACGCTTGGTAGGCCGGGGTGTCCCACAAAGTATCCATGAGTTTGGACTGGTCGCCGCCGCTCATGAAAATCCCGTCCGCTTGCAGAATCTCTGCCTGCAATGACAACGCGTGTGCACTCTCGCGGTCATCGATGGCCAGACGCTGCACATCTTCTACCCCGATGGACTTGAAGGCATTTTGGTAACTTTGCCAAACGCCTTCAGGATCGCCACTGGCAGCGGTGATGACGCGGATGCGTGCTGGGCTTCCACCGGAATAATCGGCGAATTTGCGCAAAATGATGCGGTCCTGCAAACGGTCTTCGGCCCCGCCCACGATCACCAAGCGGGAAATTCTGGGGCCCTGCGCCCAAGCAGGCAAGCCTGCCAGCATAGACACACCAGCCAAGGTCATCCCACTCCATACATCTCTTCTGTTCATGGTGGCACTCTAACCCATGCACCCTGAACCGGACTGTGTGCCAGCACCGTTAAAAAGCCACCTTTTCGGCTTCTAGATAAGCGAGGCTGATGTACTTGCCGATGTTCCCATCGAATCCATCCATGGTTTTGGCCCGAGCGATCACTCGGGGATCTTTGAGCACGGCGGCCTTGGCCTCGGCTTCAGATTGACCATCCTCCACCGCTTTGAGGCAAGGCTGCCAAATGCCGGCCATGAAGTCGCCATAAGTCTTGAGCAGGTCATGGCGTGCCCGACCATGGCCGGGCACCCACAGCTGGTCGCCCGTGGCCGCTTGCAGGTCTTTGTAATATTTGAAGGTACCGGGGTAGGAGCCTTCGTCCATGTTGGCAATGCGGTTGGTCATGGCAATGTCGCCGACTGCCGTCACTTTGTCTTGCACCACCTCGACACACAAATCCGAGGGTGTGTGGGCCGTGCCGTAGTGGTGCATGCGCAAGCTCACATCGCCCACCTGGATAACCTGGCCGTGCTTCACAGGCGTGTTGGGCAAGACCACCTGGGTGCCCAGTGTCGACTGATTGGTCCAGCGCTCCATCAGGCTGCGCCACAGGTTGCCTTCTGCACCTTTGAGTTTTTCGATGGTGCTGGGCAGCGCGTAAATGGGCAACTTGTCGCCATAGGTCTTGACGAAGGCGTGGTTGCCCAGCCAATGGTCACCGTGGTAGTGGCTGTTGAACACGGCCACCACCGGTTTGTCGGTCACCTTGCGAATCATGCGAATGGCCATCTGACCGATTTGCAGCGAGGCGCCCGAGTCGATCACCACCACCCCCGCCGAGGTCACCACAAAGATCACGTTGGCCATCATGCCGCGGTTTTCAGGGGTGGGAAATCCGTCGGGGGAGTAAATCATCCACACATGGGACGACAGTTGTTGCGCCGGGATGTCGGACACGGGCGGGCCTTCGATGAAGTCCTGGGCTTGTTGCGCCAACAATCGGGCCTCGGGCCACAGAGCCACGCCACCCATGGCCACGCTGGCACACAACAGTTGTCTTCTTTTCATGGTGATCCCTCCTCCAACGGTGCAGCGCCTGACAGCGCTGCACACGCTCTTCAAACGGCGTAGCCTTTGTTGGGCAATGCGCCCATGATTTTGGGAGCGTTGAGTTGGCGAGGCTTGATACGCCCGCCTTGCGCCTTGAGCCAGGTCTCGACCACATCCCACACCTGCTTGTTGCCCTGGTTGCGGGCCTCTTCGGCCACAGGGGCCCAGCCTGCGACCTTGTACTTTTTACCCGCCTCGATCAGTTGGCCTTTCAGGCGCAGATCACCAATGCGTTGGCCAGCCTTGGCCACTGGGTTACAGCTGTAGCTCAAGCCCCCCACGCGGACCATGTCACCGCCTTGCTGGTAATAAGGGTCGGGGTTGAACAGGTTATCGGCCACGTCTTCGAGCACCGTCTTGATGGTCTCGCCGGTCATTTCGGTCACGGTGGCGTACGAGTAAGTGGTCGCGGTCATGTCGAGCAGCCACTCGCGCGTGATGGCCTGGCCCGGCAAGAGCGTGGTGCCCCAGCGAAAGCCTGGCGAGAAAGCGATTTCTGCGCCCTGAACATCCAGCAAGGCATCGACCAGCAACTGGTCACCCGTGCCGTTGAAGTTGCCGCGGCGGTAGAGCAGACCATCGGTCACAGCCAGCTTTTCGGCCAGCTTGCTTTCGTAAGGCGCGCGGATCTTGGTGATCAGTGCGTCCATCTCCTTGTCGGCGGGCAGCATGTTGGAGAACACCGGCAGCAATTTGTAGCGGAAGTCGCTGACTTTTTTGTCTTTGACGTCGAAGTCGAGTACGCCCAGAAACTTGCCGTTCGAGCCCGCATTGGTGACGATGGTCTTACCGCCTTTGTTCGAGACGATGGAGGCCACGGGCATGCCATCGTGCGTGTGGCCGCCCATGATGGCGTCGATACCGCTGACGCGGCTGGCCATCTTCAGGTCCACGTCCATGCCGTTGTGGCTGATGACGACCACGACCTGGGCACCTTTGCCCCGCGCTTCGTCCACCATCTTTTGCATGTTCTCATCCTGGATGCCGAACTCCCAGTCGGCCACCATGTAACGCGGATTGGCGATTGGGGTGTAGGGGAAGGCCTGGCCGATGATGGCGCAGGGCACGCCATTGATCTCACGGATCACGTAGGGCTTGAACACCGGGTCACCAAAATCACTGGTCTTGATGTTTTGCGCCACAAAATCGACCTTGCCTGCAAAGTCCTTTTCGACGATTTCCTTGACGCGCTCCATGCCCAAGGTGAATTCCCAGTGGCCGGTCATCACATCCACGCCCAGGAGTTTGCAGGCATCGACCATGTCTTGCCCGTTGGTCCACAGGCTGGTGCCCGAGCCTTGCCAGGTGTCACCACCGTCGAGCAGCAAAGCACCGGGGCGGCTGGCCTTCATGCGCTTGACCAGCGTGGCCAGGTGCGCAAAACCACCGACCTTGCCGTAGCGCTTGGCGGCTTTTTCGTAGTCCAGATACGTCAGCGCATGGGCCTCGGCTGTACCCGGACGGATCTTGGCCACTTGCAACAAATACTCACCCACCAAATGCGGCAGGTTGCCCTGCATCGAGCCAACCCCTAAGTTGATGCTGGGCTCGCGGAAATAAATCGGCTTGAGCTGGGCATGGCAATCGGTCATGTGCAGGAAAGACACATTGCCGAACTTGGGGATGTCATACAGACCCTTGGCAGCCGTGCTCGCGCTGGATTGGGCGTAAGCGCCCATGCTCATGCCGGCCATCGTGCCCGCACCCATGACCTGGATAAATTCGCGTTTGGAGAGATTCATATTTGCAATCACTGATATATAAGGGGCTAAAAAACCCGGTCAAACCGGGTTTTCAAAGGCTTACTGGTTCACGGGTGACTTGGGGTCGAGCAACAAGCCCACGATGTGGCGAACCTGTGTTTCGTTCAAGATACCCATGTGGCCAGCACGAGGCATGTTGGAGCAAGCGTTGTAGGCCTTGGCGTTCCAGATCTTGCCCCAGGTGTACTCCACGATGGCCTTGCTGGCAGGATCATTGGGGTTGGACACACCACGGATCTTGCCGTAGTTGTAGAGGCTAGGACCAATGGTGCCGTAAGAAATTTCTTTTTTGTCCATCTGGTGGCAGTTGTAGCAATTGCCACCGTTGACCGCATCGGCCTTATCGGACCAGGTCAAACCGCGTCCGCTTTGGGCGATTTTTTCGCCTTCTTTCCAGTCACCAATGAACTTGCCGTCCGATGGCCATTTGATGGCTTTGAGGTTGGCTTGTTCGATGCGCTTGGCAGTTTTCTCGTCCAAGGGCTTGCCTGACACGTCGGCTTCACTGCAGACGCGGTTGGTTTCGTCGGTGGCGGTGATCCGCTCCACTTTCACATGGCTTTGGTCACGGAATGAAGCCTTGACGATCTTGTCAGTCAAGGCATTGAGTTCGGCCACGGATGGGCCGGAGGCGCAGCCTGCAGCCACCAAAGCGGCCGCCAAGCTGGCCAAAACGAGTTGGGTCTTTTTGTTCATGAGGGTCTCCTGTTCAGATCAGCGCTTGATGGCCGGTGCAACCGAGGCAGCACCCTTGGCGTTCACACCCAGATAGGTCGACAAGGCGATGGTGGCATCGCTGGCAAAACCTGGATAGGGGAAACGCTGCTGGCGGTAGCAGTCGTTCAGGCGCAGTTGCATGCTCCACATTTGGCCGTTCGAGACGCGATAAGCTGGCCAAGCGGCAAAGCCGATGCCGTCGCCGGGGTTCTTGGTCAGGATGGGCAAGTCTTGCAATCGGATGCGCTTGCCTTCTTCACCGTGGCAGGAGGCACAAGAAAAGTCGTGCGGTCCACCACGCTGGAAAAACAGGCGCTTGCCCACTTCGTAGAAGGTTTTTTCTTGGGGGTGCGCTTGTGACAGGTTAAAGCGCTGACCTTTGGACTCGGCGGCGATCCAAGTGGCCAAGGCGGTCACGTTGGCCATCTCGCCGCGACCAAATGCGGTCTTGGAGATTTCGGCGGCATTGAAGCCTTGCAGGGTTTCCATGCAGGTCACCAAGCGGGACTCCAGGTCCTGCATGCGTTGGGTGTCAGCAAAGTATTTGGGCAACGCCACAAAAGCACCTTTGACCACGCCTGGGCCTTTGCCCAGATCACATTTTTCAAGGCTGGCGTTTTTAGGTCCACGTGCTTTTTTCCAGAGGTCTTCGCCTTTGGCTTCAAAGAGTTCAGCGGGGTTGCCGTCTTGCAACATGGCGCGGTATTCGTCAATGCCTTGGCTGGCGGTCTTTTGGGCCAGAGCGGGCACGGTACTCAAAGCCAGTGCTGCGGCCATGGCCAAAATTGATGCTTTGTTCATTGTCACCTCTGTTGGTATTTTTCAAACGCGAAAAGGGTGAAGTACAGACTTCACCCTTTACTCTATCAGTGAACGATCACGACACAGTGGCTTCGTCGGTGCGGGTATCGCCTTTGTTGTCTTTCCAGGTCACCGCAATCTTGTCACCGGCCTTGGCGCCTTTGACGTTGAATTGGAGGAAGGGGTTTTTCGACACGGCGGGGCCCCATTCTGCCGAAAACACGTCCTTGCCGTTGAGTTTGGCTGTGACTTCTTGGATGAACCAGGCGGGCACGGTTTTGCCGGAAGCGTCTTTACGCTGGCCGGATTCCATCTCGTGGCTCATGAGCACACGAACGGTTGCTTTGTCGCCAGAGGCCTGGGCACGGATGCGCATTGGATCTGCCATTTTTCTCTCCTAAATCTTTCAGTGAATCAATGTGTGGGGGGGTTGTGCCGGGGCTTAGCCGCCGCAACCGCCCAAAGTGACCTTGACTTCTTTTTTGGCCCACAAGGCTTTGCCGTCGTTCATGATGGCCACAGCGTAGACGTCAGAAGACTGGCCCATCTTGGCGCGGGTTGAGAAGTTGGCTTCAACCGCATCGGTCACATGGAACATGGCCACCAAAGCGGATGGGTTCTTTTCGACCATGATCAACAGGTGTTTGACGCCGGGCAGCGCTGTGCTGGCACCCAATGGGACCACTGCGCCGTTTTCGGCGATGTCTGGACCGGTGATGGTCACGTCCTTGCTCTCGGCCATGCTGGTGGCGCCGGCGGCCTTGGCGGAGTCTTGCACCGACTTGGCATCGAATGCGGCTTTGTTGAAGGCGGCGTGGGCAAACTGTGGGAAACCCGCAGTGGCCAAGAGGCCAGCCACAACAGCGCTTTGCTTGAGTGTCTCGCGACGGTTTTGCATCTGATATCTCCTTGATGGTTGAGTGATGCTATTGAAACAGGTTCAGAAGTGCAACGAGGGATACCCCGTATTACTTGCTGGCCCCCTTGGAAATCCATTCGGCAATTTGCTTGGCGTCGGCATCAGGCAGCGACTGGGGTGGCATGGGGATTTGACCATAAACACCCACACCACCGGCCTTGATTTTGCCAACCAAATAGTCGGTTTTACCGGCTTGCTTTTTGGCAATCTCATTGAAACCAGGGCCCACAATCTTCTTGTCCACACCGTGGCAAGCTGTGCAACTGTGCTTGTTCAGGAGCGCAATCGCAGCCTTGGCTTCGTTGTTTTCAGGCTTGGCAACTGCTGCTGGAGCCGCAGCGGCTACGGGCATACCGGCCTTGGGCTCCGGTTTGGTGGTGTCCGCACCGCGCTGTGGGCCGACGATGCGGTTTTGCTCTTGCAAGTTACCGTGGGCATTTCGCGCAAAGTCAGGCAAAAATGATGCCACTTTGGGCTCAGGTGTGCAGTCCTTCATGCAAATCTTGTTGGCGGTGTCGGGTTTTTTAACGCCACCGAATTCATTGCCAGGCCACATCGCATGGGCGGTGGTCATGCCATTGCGGTTGGGCATACGTGCTTGCACCTCCGCAATATTTTTGTCTGACAGCACGTAATTGTCAGGCACGATGTTGGCCAGGTTCAACAAGAAAGCCGTGACAGCGTAGACCTCTTCCGTGGTCAGTGTCTTGGGGTTGGTCCAAGGCATGGCCCTGTTGATGTAGTCCCAAAGTGTAGAAACCGTGGGCACCTTCATGATGGTGGTGCGGCCGGGGTAGTCGGTACGCGACAAATTGGCCACGCGTCCGTTCTTGATGTCTTCTGCAGTGGTGCCACCAATCAGCGGACTGAACACTTCGTTGGACTCTCCAAACACGCCGTGGCAGTGGGCACACTTGGCCTCCCACACGTCCTGGCCTTTGGCAACCGATCCAGAACCTGCAGGCAGCCCCTTGAAGTCGGGGCGCACATCAATGTCCCACTTGGCCACTTCTTTGGGTGTGGCAGCTCGCCCCACACCCGGGTAATGGGTGCTTTGTGCAGTCGCCAAACCAGCAACTGCCATCAACGCCACCGTCAAAACGGCATTACGAAACCTGGACATTTTTCACCTCACCGTTTTCCTGCACCAACCACGACTGGATGGCGTTGTTGTGATAAATAGAGCGCGTTCCGCGCACACTGCGCAACTGCTGGTATGTGGGCTGCACATGGCCGGTTTCGTCTTGTGCGCGACTTTGGATGATGGCCGGTTTGCCGTCCCACACCCAGTCGAGGTTGAAACGACTCAAGGCCTTGGACAAGACCGGGGTTTCAAGGCGTGCCTGACGCCAGTTGCGACCGCCGTCGGTAGAAACATCCACCCGCTTGATCTTGCCTTTGCCCGACCAAGCCAAGCCCGTGATGTTGTAAAACCCTTTGTCCAGCAAAACCTGGCCGCCCGAGGGGGTGGTAACCACACTCTTGACTTCCTGGATGTTGGTGTACTGGCGATGCAAGCCGCTGGGCTGCAAGTCGATGTAATGAACGGCTTCGTCCTTGGCGGCATAGGGCTTGTCGCCCACTTCAATGCGGCGAAGGTACTTGACCCAGCTCACACCTTGCACACCGGGCACCACCAAACGCAAGGGGTAACCGTTTTCGGGGCGGAGCATTTCACCGTTTTGGCCATAGGCCACGATCACCTCACCCGAGGTGATCAGGCTCATGGGGATGGTGCGGGTCATCGACGACCCGTCACCACCTTCGGCCAAAACAAACTTGCCATTTTTCAGATCGGCACCAGCGAGCTCCAGCAAGGTGATCAAGGGCACGCCCGTGAACTCGCTGCAAGACAACATGCCGTGCGTGTACTGCACGGTGGGCACGGCCACATTGCCCCAATCGACCGCCGTGTTGGCACCACACTCGATGAAGTGGAAGCGGGACACGGAAGGCAAACGCATGATCTCGTCCATGGTGAACACCATGTTCTTTTTGACCATGCCGTTGATCATGAAACGGTGCTTGGACGGGTCGATGTCCCACCAGCCTTGGTGGTGACGCTCGAAGTGCAAACCGCTGGGCGTGACGATGCCAAACAAGGACTGCAGTGGCGCAAACGACACCGAAGCCTGTGTGGTTTGTGTCAGGCCGGGACTCTGACGGCGCTGCAAGTTCGCTTCAAACTTGGAGGGCTTGCCATAACCTTCCACGGCCACGCCTTGGCCCAAGCCCACAGCGTGCTCAGGCAAGTTCAGAATGTTGGGGTCACCGCCTTCAACGGGCACCGGGTTGCCTTGGGCCATGGCCATAGGGGCAGCGGCACCTGCAGCCGCTGCTGCAAAGGCATTGCGAATGAAATCACGGCGGCCTTTTTTGCCTTCGGCAAAGACCTCCTTGATGCCACTTTGAGTCAGGAAGTTTTCAGGTGCTTTTTGCACCCTTCCTGAGTTGATACTGTCTTCTTTCACACGAACTCCTTGTTTTGAGTTGTCAATTCACGGCAGTGTCAATGGCGACCTGCGTGCACATGGCACGGCACACCACCACGGCTGTTTCGTCTGCAATCCGGTAAAACATTTGGGCCCCTTGACGCCGCTTGCCCAAAATGCCCGACCTGTACATGATGTTCAAGTGCTGCGACATATTGGGTTGCGCCACGCCGATCTGGTCCAGCAACTGCCCTACATTTTTTTCCCCCTGGCACAACTCACTGATGATGCGCAATCGAATGGGCGTGGACAGAACGGCAAACATTTCTGCCGCCTTCTCAAACACCACATTGGTCTCGTCGCTCATGCGTGATTTGCTGCTAGGTTCGTATATTCGGATGTGCGAATATATACGATAAACAATGAATCTGAATCAGGGATTACACGGAACGTGTTGCCCGATCAGGATAAACCCTGATCGGGAAGGCGTCGTCGTGTTTTTAGAACTTCCAGCCGTACTGCACACCCAACGATTGCTGAGACATACGGATGGTTTCTGCCGTGCCAGATAATGTCGACGTACCTGTCACCGTGTTTTTTGGGGCATACATGTATGCAAAAGTCAGGTCGGATTTGTCATCCAACTTGTACGTTGCACCCAATGTGTAGTGGTCGGTGATGACGCCAGGGGCAATGATGTTGAACGTCACGTTCGCGCCGCTGACAGGGTTGTTGGTGTGGTTATAGCCAGCACGCAAGGTCAAGTTCTGACTCTGCTTCCACTCCACGCCCAACTTGAAGACATTCAGGTCAGCCCAACCGAAACCAGGCCCATCAACAGCCCCCATGGTTTTTGTCAAATCCATTGGATTGCCGATTGACTTAACTTTGCTGTAGATGATCCGCTGATAGTCAACCGCGAACAACAACGCAGGCGTAGCCTGCACAGACAGACCAAGCACGTAGTTTTCGGGAATATCAAAGTCACCACTCTCAGCAAACAAGGTAGCGTACTTCTTAAAAGCACCCATATTGGTTTTGGGTGAGTAAGAGGCACCGAATCGAATACTGTCGTTTAATTGAGTTGTGTATCCAATACGCACCCCCAAACCACTGCTTGAATCATTTCCGGCATCGTTTGCAAGTGCTGGGCTCATACCAGCGAATCCCTGCAAACCTGAAGCCTTAAATTGCTGATAAACCAACAAAGGAGAAACACCAACCGCACTGGAATCCGACAGCTTGTAAGCAAAAGTGGGGGCCACGATCAACTGCATCAAGTTGACGCCCAACTTTGTGCTGCCACACAGCATGTTGGCATCGCCTCCACCACAATTGAAGCCTGTCGCCCCGTAATCTGTGTTCATGCCGCCATTGCCATAGACCGTCAAGCCCACAGCCGTCTTTGCATCCAGTTGCCGGCTGTAGCCAAATTCAGGCACTACAAACGAACTGCTTCCACTTTCTACATTTCCGTCCATTAGACCCGCACCCGTGCGGGTTGCGCCACGTTTTGGCATGAAAATATTGGCCCCGATTTCATATCGATTGCCCGCAAATGCCGCCAATGCCGGGTTGTTGGCGCCCGCAAATGTGTTGCCCGTCACGGCCACTGACGCACCGCCCATGCCCAAAGACTGCATGCCATAGCCATGCGGAAAGTAACCGTCAGTCGCCCAAGCTGCAGAACCTGTGGCCAAAACAGCCGCCACCACGGTGGCACGCAAAGTGTTGATTTTTTTCATGAATATCTCCTGTTGATGACTGATCAGAACTCACCCTTGTGACCACGTTCCATCATTTCCCAGATGGTGTCGCGCACGGCTTTGGCTTCTTCTTTCAGGGGCGAGGGCAACTTGCGGCCCATTTTGACCATCATGTCCATGTTGAGGGTGTAGAGCCACAGACCGTCTTCTTTTTCCACCATGGAAATACGGCATGGCAAATATGCGGCCATGTGCGGGCTGAAGTCCACCATCTTGCGGGCCGTGGTGGGTGAGCAGAAGGAATAGACCGTCAGCAGCTTTTCTTTTTTGCCGGAACGTGCTTCAAGCTCTTTGGACAACGGCAGCGTGCCGACATCGCGCATGTTGCGCTCGGTGGCCACCTGCTTGAGGACTTGCTCCACTTCTTGGGCTGTCACGCCCTTCTTGACCTTGCGCTCCCAGGTGGTGGCCACGGCGATGTCGCCTTCGCCCTCGACCCAGCGGTCCCACATGCGGCTGGCTTCTGCGCCTGCGCCTGATTCAAGCTTGCCGAGGGTGCTGATGGTGCCGCAGCCGGTCAACCAGATCGAGCTGACCAACACCGCCCATTTCAGCCATGTGAAAGATTTGCGCATTGTTTTTTCTCCTGAAGTCATGCATTGATGGAAATCCAGTCGGACACACCATGTGTCTCGCTGGATTGACGTCCATCATCCATGCCCCGAGAAAAAGAAGGTATTGGCAGATACCCTATACCCTATGGGGTAAGGTATCTGTCAAGACCACAACAATGCGGTTTTAAGACCTCATTTGAACTTGTAATGGTCGCGGTTGAGCACCGCAGCGACCGAAGTCACGTCCTCTGGAAACATGCCCAAGTTGAGTTCAGTGTTGCATTGCTCCACCATGCCGCGCAACAAAGAGGCGTTGATGATCCGGCCCTGGGGCTTGTAAATGGCACTGCCATTGCCCCCGACCTTGGAAACATGGCAAGCCACGCACTTGCTTTCGGCGATCAATTTCTCACCCAGCTTGTAGTCGGCGTCCTTGTAAATGGCCAGTTGCGCATGTGCAACTGTTGCAAAAAAGAAACTGATCCCAACCATCGTGGTTTTGTTACAGGTGTCCATTCAAGTCTCCCATCAAAAAAGCCGCTCAAGGGCAGACCCTTGAGCGGCAAAAAAAGCCACGAGTACCCATCGAGCTTTCTAAATCATGCAGTGTTGATCAAGCCTGACAAGGCTTGAATTTATTTGGCGCCAGCCAGAATCCAAGTGGCCAGAGTCAGCGCATCGGCATCGCTCAAAGCGGCTTGGGCTGGCATGGGCACGGGGCCCCACTTGCCCGAACCACCGGCTTTGATGCTCTTGGCCAAAGTGGCTGCTGCGTCTTTTTGGCCGGCATATTTCTTGGCCACGTCTTGGTAAGAGGGACCCACCAGCTTTTTGTCCACCGCATGGCAGGCCATGCAAGCGTTCTTTTTGGCCATGTCCATGTTGGCGAAGGCGGGGGCTGACATCAGGGCAGAGACGGCAACAGCAGCAAAAATCAGTTTCATGAGAGCTCCATGTGAAGGGGTTTAAATATAACCAGTCGCTAATTTAACCGAAATCAAGATGGCTTTGTGAAAAACCGATCCAGTTTGGCTCAGGGATTTTACTGAGGGCAAGTCCTACAAAGACCCAAAGCCATCCCCAAAACGCGGGCATCGTGCTCAGTCAAACGCAGGCTGTTCAGGTTTGACCACTGCTTTGCCTGCAGAGGCCCAAGCATCAAAACCACCCGCAAGCGATGAAACATTCAAGTAACCCATGCTCTGCATGGTTTGCGCGGCCAGAGCTGCGCGGCCGCTGGTCTTGCAATACAGCACCACCTTCAGCTCGCGGCCCGACAAGGCGGGCGTGCCGCTGAGCTTGAACTCCAGCAAGCCCCGGGGCACCAAGATGGCACCCGGCAGGTGGCCTGCGGCAAACTCATCGGCCTCGCGCACGTCGATCAACACATCGGCTTGGCGAATGGCCGCTTCGGCGTCTTGCAAAGCGATTTCGCGGACATTAGCCTTGGCTTGCAGAACCAGGTCATGGGCTGTTTTCATCGTATCTCCTTCAGGTTCAAACAATGGGGTTTCAGCGAGCCAACTGAGCGTTCAGGGCTTGCAGGCTTTGTACCGACATGCTGCCTGTCAAGGCGTCGAGTTGCAAGCGGGTGAGCAGCAACTCGGTCTGTGCACGCAGCCATGCCAGCTCGGCTTGGGCGGCATCGTTTTCGGCTTGCAACAAGTCCAGCGTGGTGCGGTCGCCCACTTGACGGCCCAAACGGGTGGCGTCCAGCCGGGCTGTGCTGGCCTGCCAAGATGCTTTTAGGGCCGTCAAGCGTGCGGGACCGGTCTCCAGCGCCAGCCAAACCGAGCGGGCTTGTTGCTGCGCTTGCTGCACAGCCAAGTCCACTTCGGCCTCAGCCCGCGCTTGGGCATCCACGGCCTCTTGCAGTTTGGCGCTGCGCCAGCCGCCTGTGTACAAAGGCACATTCAAACTCAAGCCCACCATCTGCTGGCTCTGGCTGTTGGTCGATGTACCAAAGTCGCCATCACCACTCAAGCGGTCACGTCCGGCCGAAGCCACCAAATCCAAGGTGACGCCGCCACTGCGTTGGTGCTTTTTGAGCTCTTGACGGGCCACGTCTTGCTGGGCTTTTTGCAAGCGCACACCCGTATTGGCCTCGCGCACCTGCTCCAGCACTTGCGCCAAAGTGGGCCCGGCGATGACCGCTGCATCGGCCTTGGGCGCTAGTGGTTTCAAGGCATCGGCACCCAATCGGGTAGAGTCGGTCAATACACTGCGGGCCATTTGCACTTCGCTGCCTGCGGCCAGCAACTGCGCCTTCAGGCCTTCGGCACGGGCAGCGGCCTCGTGCGTGTCGGTGACCGGCAAATCGCCCAAGGCAAAGCGGTCTATGACTTCCGTCAGTGAGAGGCTCACGGCGGCGTACTGGTTTTTCAACACCTGCTCCTGGCGCTCGGCCAGGAGCAGATTGAAATACCTTTGCGCAGTGAGCAGCATGAACTGTTGCTGCGCCAAGTCGGCGCGCAAACCGGCCACGCCCGCTGCAGTGTGCAACTGCGCTTGCTGTGCCTGCCGCTCGGGGCTGAAGAGCGGCTGTTTGGCCTGCAGCGACCAACGCGTGGAAGTGGCTGCACTGGCCGAGGTGGCGAAACTGCCCGTCGACGGCAACTGACCGCCCACGGCGAACTGGGCACCGGTCGTAGTGGTGTCCGCCGACATGGCACCGACCGTAGCGCTGCCCATCAGGACCGGACGCCACAGTGCCTTGGCTTGCGCTTCAAAGGCTTGCACAGATGAGCGCGTGGCGGCGACCACCTGCATTTGCGGGTCGTGTGCACGCGCCTGCTCCCAGGTTTGCAACACATCCAGGGCCTGCACAGAAGGGCTGGCGAGCATGGCCGCCAGCATCCAGCCTCTCAAGGGCCGGGGTTTGAATAAAAGCAAGCTCATAACTTGGGTGTCGATGGATCAGCTGCCAGCCTCAACGCCCAACTTGCGCAAGATGGACTCCATCAGGCACCATTTGGTCAGCGCGCTTTGCAACAAGTTGGCGCCCACAAAAGCCGTGAAAGCCAACCACCACGGGCTCACAAAAACGGGACTGCCCTGCACGCCCAAGGCCAAGGACAGCAAGATGAAGGTGCCAGCGACCAAACGAACGATTTGCCAAGATTTCATGATTCAAACTCCTAAGGGTTAAAGAAAAAACTCAAGCGCCGTACTTTTTACGGTACGCCACGTAATACAAAGTCGGGATGACGACCAGCGTCAGGACCGTGGACACAAAGATGCCAAAGATCAAAGAAATGGCCAGGCCGTTGAAGATCGGGTCATCCAAGATGAAAAAGGCCCCAATCATGGCCGCTAGGCCCGTGAGCATGATGGGCTGGGCACGGGTGATGGCAGACTGCACAATCGCGCTTTTGAATTCCATGCCGCTGCTGACCTGCAGGTTGATGAAGTCCACCAGCAAGATCGAATTGCGCACGATGATGCCCGCCAGCGCGATCATGCCGATCATGCTGGTGGCGGTGTATTGGGCATTCAGCAAGGCGTGGCCTGGCATCACACCAATGATGGTCAACGGGATCGGCGCCATGATGATCAGCGGTGTGAGGTAGGAGCCAAACTGCGCCACCACCAGCAAATAGATCAGGATCAGGCCCACACCATAGGCCGCGCCCATGTCGCGGAAAGTTTCGTAAGTGATTTGCGACTCGCCATCCCACTTGATGCTGTAGCCGCGCCAGGCGTCATCGGGCTGGCTGATGAAGTACTCATCAATCCGCTCACCATCCGGGCCTTTGATCTGGGCTACATCACCACGCATCTTGAACAGGCCGTACAAGGGGCTGTCCACCTTGCCTGCCATGTCGGCATTGACGAAATTCACGGGCAGCATGTCTTTGTGGATGACGGGCTGCTCGCGCAGCGTGTCGCTCACGGTGACCAGCTCACGCATGGCCACCACCTTGCCCGTGGCGCTTTTCACGCCCAGCTGCAGCAGGGCGTCCAGATCGCCATGCAACTGCTCGGGCAGCTGAATCAAGGCGGGCACCGGGTACTTGCTGCCGTCGTGCAAATAGGTCACCGACTCGCCGGCCAAACCGGCACGCAAGGTGGTCACGATGGCTTGTTGCGACACACCCAACACGGCTGCTTTGCGGCGGTCCACCAGCAGCAGCTTGCGCGGCGCATCGGCAATCGAGCTGACATCGATGTCCACCACGCCTTCGGTTTTTTCAAACACAGCACGCACCGACTCGGCCACTTGGCGGCGGCCTTCGGCATCTGGACCATAAATCTCGGCCACGATGGGCGACATCACAGGCGGGCCAGGCGGCACTTCGACCACCTTGACGTTGGCCCCGTGGCGGCGACCAATCTCCTGCAAAGCCGGACGTACGCGTGTGGCGATCACATGGCTCTTGTCGCTGCGCTCAGATTTGCCCACCAGGTTGACCTGGATATCCCCCAGCTCAGAGCCGGCACGCAGGTAGTACTGGCGCACCAAACCATTGAAATTGATGGGCGAAGCGGTACCCACATAAGCTTGGTAATGGGTCACTTCAGGCACGGTGGCCAGGTGACCGCCCAACTCGCGCATGACTGCGGCTGTTTTTTCCAGCGGCGTGCCTGCGGGCATGTCCACCACCACCTGAAACTCTGACTTGTCGTCAAAGGGCAGCATCTTGAGCATGACCAACCCAGTGACGGGGAGCACCAGGGACAAAGCGATCAAACCTGCTATGCCCAAACCCAGCAGCTTGCGGTTGCGCCCGCCGGATTGGGTGTCGAGCAAAGGCTTGAAGATTTTTTCGAACAGGGGTTCTAGCTTGGCGCTCAGGCCACTGTGGCCACCACCTGTCGCACCATGCGCATGCCCCGAAGACGGCTTCATCCACATGCCCGACAACCATGGCGTGATGACAAAGGCAATGGCCAGCGACAGCAACATGCCCAAGCTGGCATTGATCGGGATCGGGCTCATGTACGGGCCCATCAGGCCGCTCACAAAGGCCATGGGCAGCAAGGCCGCGATCACGGTGAAAGTGGCCAAGATGGTGGGGCCACCGACTTCGTCCACTGCACCGGGGATGATCTCGCGGATGCTCTTACCCGGATACAGCTGCTGGTGGCGGTGGATGTTTTCCACCACCACGATCGCGTCATCCACCAAAATGCCGATCGAAAAGATCAGGGCGAACAGCGACACGCGGTTGAGCGTGAAACCCCAAGCCCAAGAGGCGAACAAGGTCGCCGTCAGCGTCAAGATGACCGCCACGCCGACGATGGCCGCTTCACGGCGGCCCAGCGCCATGAACACCAGCGCCACCACCGAAGCGGTTGCAAACAGCAACTTCTGAATCAGTTTTTGCGCTTTGTCGTTGGCGGTTTCACCGTAGTTGCGGGTCTCCACCACCTGCACGTTGTCAGGAATCACCGTGCCTTGGAGTTTCTCAACCCGGCTCTTGACGCCATTGGCCACATCGATGGCGTTCTCGCCCGACTTTTTTGTGATCGACAGCGTCACAGCGGCAAACTCCTCGCCGCCATTTTTGGCGTTGTTGCCGTGCCAGACATACCGCTCAGCGGGCATCGGGCCGTCTTTCACGATGGCCACGTCTTTCAAAAAGACGGGCTTGCCCTGAACCACCTGCACAACCAGATCGGCTACGTCGCTGGCTTGCGCCAAATGGGGGCCGGCCTCGATGGCCACGCTCTGGTTGGCACCCAACAATTCACCCACAGGCAAGCCCAGGTTGGCTGACTGCAAGGCCATGCGCAAATCGTGCACCGTCACGCCCGAGCCGTTCATGCGCTGCGGGTCAATCTGCACCAGCACCGCGCGGTGCGGGCCACCAATGGTGACCACATCGCGCGTGCCTGGCACGCGCTTGATGTCGGCCTCGATGCTGTGCGCCACGCGCTCCAGATCAAAGGCGCTCACGTCTGCGGTTTTGCCGTGCAAGGTCAGGGACACGATGGGCACATCGTCGATGCCCTTGGGCTTGATCAATGGCTCAGGCAGACCCAGGTTGCGGGGCAACCAGTCGGCGTTTTCACGGATCGTGTCGTGCAACTTGACCAGCGCCTCGGTGCGCGGCACGCCCACCTTGAACTGCACCGTCAGGATCGCCACGCCCGGACGAGAAACCGAATACACGTGTTCCACGCCCGCAATCTTGGACAGCACCTGCTCGGCCGGGATCGCCACCATTTGTTCCACATCGCGCACCGATGCGCCCGGGAAAGGCGCGATCACGTTGGCCATGGTCACGTTGATTTGCGGCTCCTCTTCGCGGGGCGTCACCATCACGGCAAATACGCCCAGCAAGAACGCCACCAGTGCCAGCAAGGGCGTGATCTGCGCACTCTGGAAGGCTGCTGCGATGCGGCCCGAAATACCCATTTTTTGCTCGCTCATGGGGCTGCTTTCAGAGTTTCTTGCCAAGGCTGGCGGGCTCGGTCACCACCTGCTCACCCGCGCTCACACCAGACAGCAACTCCACCGTCTGGCCCGTGGTGCGCCCTAATCGTACTTGGCGTAAACGGGGTTTGCCCTGCGCATCCATCACATAAACACCGGTCATTTCTGCACGGCGCACGATGGCTGTCAAAGGCAGAAACACGCGACCGTCTTTCGCACTGTTCATGGCGGCATCGCTGGCCTGGCTGCCTGGCACCCAGACCCGAACAAACATGCCAGGCACCAAACCCTCTTTTCCCACAGGCAGAGCCAAGCGCAGCTGCGCGGTGTGCGTCACCGGGTCCACTGCGGGCAGCAGTTGCACCCCAGCCGCTACCCCACTGGTGTGACCCGCGATCTCGTAGCGGACAGATTTCAACTGCTTGCTTACGCTTCCCATCATCGACTGCGGCACGGCCGCGCTCACGCGCAAAGCCGAGGGGTCGTGCAAAGTGAGCAAAGGGCGGCCGGGCATGGCCATGTCACCCAAAGTGACAGGCACATCGGATACCACGCCATTGAAGGGTGCGCGCACACTGAAGAAACCCGTCTGGGTTTGGGCCGCACGGGTTTGGGCTTGCTGGGCTTGCACTTGGGCCTGTGCTGCCTCGTACTGGGCTTGGGCGCGCTCCAGAGCACCCTGGCTGATGTATTGCTTCTGGAAGAGTTGCTTTTGCCGGTCCAGCTCTTTGCTGGCCACGCGCAAATTGGCCTGTGCGGCTTCGAGCTGGGCGGTGCTACCGACCACATTTTGCTGGGCAGCGCTGGCATCGATGCGCAGCAACTCCTGCCCGGCCCGCACGCGGTCACCGGCCTTGACGTTCAAACTGACAATGGCCCCAGGGACCTGGGTCGACAGTGTGGCCTGGCGCACCGCCTCGACCACGGCGTCCAAACTCACCTCTTGGGCACCCGCCGCGCTGGCTTGGGCTGACACACTCTTGACCGCCGCCACCTCGGCATTGGCACCAATCGAGGCACTGGACAAGCCTGCAAGCGCCATGGCCGCAGCCAAAATTGATCGTCTGTTCATCAAAGTATCTCCATCAAACCGTTGATTTTACACATTTGGTTGCTTGCGTACATGCGTAATGATACAATCTAAACATCAGCATGTCAAACAGTGTCCTTCACCGTTCAGATTTGTTGTGTAATGGAGCGCCCATGAAAGACCTGCCAGCCAAAGCACTCGAACAGATTGCCGCCTATTTCCAGGCGCTGTCGGAGCCAACACGCCTGCAAATCCTCAATCTGCTGCGCGATGCCGAGCACAACGTGGGAGAGTTGGCCCAGTTGTCAGGCTACTCGTCTGCCAACGTGTCGCGCCACCTGTCTTACCTGGCCCAACACGGCATCGTGGCCCGCGAAAGCCGGGGTGCCAGCGTGTTCTACAAGGTGAGCGACCCCTCCATCTACGCCCTGTGCGATCTGGTCTGCGCCAACATCGCCCGGCAATACGAACAAACCTACAGCGACCGTGCCTTGTTCACGCCGAGCTGAAAGTCACGGCCGATCAGGGACTGATGACTTGGGCCCTGCACTAGGCAGCGTCAGCTAAATTCCCTAAATTCCAAGCCTCATCGCAAATCGCTATCATGGCGCTCCAACGGCTCCACCATTCACTCAGGGGCCACTCAGGAGTCCTGCATGAGCCGCATCGTGAACGCCGAGAAGAAGAAAAACCTGTGTGCCCGCCTGGCCCGCATTGAAGGGCAGCTGCGCGGTTTGCAAAAACTCATCGAAGCCGATGCCGATTGCGAAAAAATTGCCCAGCAATTGGCCGCCGCCCGCAAGGCGCTGGACAAATCCTTTTTCTCCATGGTTGGCTGCATGATCGAGCAAGGCGATCAATCGCCCGAGCACGTGGCAGAAATGCTGACCAAGTTCGCCTGACATCCCCAAACAGTCCACTCAGGACTTGAGCACCACCCCATCGGCATCGAGCACTCGGACCTGGATCTGGATGCCCTGCCCCACGCTCTGGGTGACGGTACAAAAACTTTCAAACTGGCCCAGCACACGCTCGAGCTGCTCGAGCTTGGCGGCGCTCACACCCAGGTGCAAAGTGGCCACCATCTCCAGCACGCGCATGCGGCCATCGGCATTGCGCCCCACTTGGGCCTGTACCTCGCAGCGCAAAGGCTCGGGTGCTTGTTTGAATTTGCGCAAGGCAAACAGCAACGAATCGCTCAGGCAATTGCCCACTGCAGCACACAGCAACTGCACGGGCGACGGCCCCAAGCCCGAGCCCAAGGGCGCGGGCTCGTCGCTGGTCAGTACCGGCATGCTGTCGTCAAAGCGGATGTCGAAGCGGTAATCGTGCTGCTGGGTCAGCGTGACCGAAATGCTTTTCTCGCCCATGGCTCAAGCCTGCGCTGCCTGCAGATCATCCCAGGCTTTCACGGCTTCTGCGGCATACATCAAAGCGGGGCCACCGCCCATGTACACACAGACCGCCAACATTTCCTCGAGCTCGGCCCGCGTGACCCCGAGTTTGATCAAGGCTTTGACATGAAAACCGATACAACCCGAGCAGCGTTGCGTCACACCAATGGCCAAAGCCATCAGTTCTTTGTGTTTGGTGCTCAACGCCCCCTCCGCCATGGCCGCCTGGGCCAATTGGCCAAAGCCTTTCATCGCGTCGGGCTGGCTTTTGCGAAACGGGACCAAGCATTCGTTGATATCTTGCATCAAACTGGGGTGGTCAAACGTGCTCATGGGACTTACCTTTCTGATGGTGACGACAAACTGAAACCAGGCCCGGTGTGCTGGGATGCACCCAAAGGCCTTATATAAGTATCAGTTTATGTCTGCCACTGAAATCCCGATTTGCTTTACATCAAGATTTGGGCGGCCCAACCAGATCTTGTGGTTTGACCATGGGCCAGCCGCGTTTGGCCCACTCGCTCATGCCGCCGTTGACATAGCGGATGTTGGTAAAGCCTTGCTCTTTCAGTGCCTCGGTCACGGCACGCGAGCGGTTTTGGGTGTTGCAGATCAACAAAACCGGTTGATCGGCTTGCTTGGGAATCTCGGCCACGCGCTGCGCCACCTGGCTCATGGGCAGCAAGACCACGCCCTGCGCTACGCCCGTGGCGTGCTCTTGGGACTCGCGGATGTCAATCATCAACACCTTGCCCGCCTCGTGCTCGGCACGGGCTTGCTCCAAGGTCACATTGGGCAGTGGTGCCTCGGGGCTACAGGCGGATAAACCGAGCACAAAAACCAAAAACAAGCCCACAGGAACAGAAAAATGACGGAAAACAATCATCAAAAGATACCTCAAGCAAATCAATAAGCAACAACCAATATACTGAATCTAACGCACAGCGTCACTTGACCTTAACCAAACCCGTTTGGAATTCACATGAGCACCTTTCAAAACCCCCAGCAAACTTGGAACCAACGCTTTGCCGCCGAGCACTACGTGTTTGGCGAAGCGCCCAACGCCTATTTGCAATCACAAGCGGCGCACCTGTCTCCCGGCAACGCGCTGGCCGTGGCCGATGGCGAGGGGCGCAACGGCGTGTGGCTGGCCCAGCAAGGCCTGCAGGTCGATGCCTTTGATTTTTCGGACAACGCCATCCGCAAAGCCTGCGCCTTGGCGCAAAGCCGCCAAGTGACCGTGCATTTTGTCTGCAGCGACTGGCAGTCGTTTGACTGGCGGCCTGCGCACTACGACAACGTCGTGGGCATCTTTTTTCAGTTCGCCACACCCGAGGAGCGCGGCCCCCTGTTTGCGCGCATGCTGGCCAGCCTCAAGCCCGGCGGCACCCTGGTCATCCAGGGTTACACGCCGCGTCAACTGGACTTCAACACAGGTGGCCCCGGCAAATTGGCGCACCTGTACGACGAAACATTGATGCTGGATGCCTTTGGCGAGCTGGACATCCTGGACCTGCGCACCTACGAGGCCGAGATCACCGAGGGCACAGGCCACCAAGGCATGTCGGGCCTGCTGGGTCTGACGGCTCGCAAGCCCTTAGGCTGATCAACAGGCCTGCTGCACTTGGCGTCATATAGCCTTTGAGCACCCAACAATTGGCGCAGGCTGATATTCTGAAGTTCTTGTTGGATTTTTTGGTTCAACTGCTGCCATAAGCGATCATTGACCAGAAAATCCTGCGCCTGGCTCGTGCTTGGTTCTGCCGGCTCCATGGCCTCAACAATGTCGGCCAAGCTGATTTTTTCTGACGCAATGGCCAGGCAATAGCCACCGCCGGGGCCACGTGTGCTTTCCACCAAATGAGATCGGCGCAACTTGCTGAAAACCTGCTCCAGCCGCGTGGTCGATAGGTCGTGCCGTGACTGGATGGCAGCCAAAGACACAGGGCCCTTGTGCTCGTGCAGACCCACCTCCATCAAGACGGTCACAGCCAACTGGCTGTCTTTGCTCATCCGCATCACAAGCCGCCTTGTGTCGTCGCAAAACAGTTTGTCTTGTTGGGCAGCAGCTCTACTATCTCACCAGTACCCATGAATGATCTCCTGTTCTTGGGGGATGGGGTCACTGAAAAAAAGGGGACTCCTTTGACAGAGTCCCCCAATCAGGATGTGTGTACCAAACACAACCTAAACCACAATCCCTCAACAATATAAGAAATCACTTCATTCGCCTTGATCTGCCTCAATTCGTATAACGAGCTGCCATGGCGTCAAGGCTAAGAGGACGGATATTTTGAGCTTGGCCGGCGCAACCAAAAGCTTCAAAACGGGCCTTCACAATGCCCGCTGCCGCCTTTTTCGCAGCCACCAAGGCTTTGCGTGGATCAAACTCTGAGGGTTGCTGAGCAAACAACTGGCGCATGGCACCGGTCATGGCCAAGCGGATGTCGGTATCGATGTTGACCTTGCGCACACCGCTTTGGATGCCGCGCACGATCTCTTCAACCGGCACGCCATAGGTTTCCTTGATGTCGCCGCCGTATTGGCGAATGATCTGCAACCACTCTTGCGGCACGCTGGAGCTGCCGTGCATCACCAAATGCGTGTTGGGAATGGCGGCATGGATGGCGGCAATGCGGTCCATGGCCAAGATGTCGCCTGTGGGCGGACGGGTGAACTTGTAGGCACCGTGACTGGTGCCAATGGCAATGGCCAGGGCGTCCACACCGGTTTGGGCCACAAAGTCCTTGGCCTGCACGGGGTCGGTTAGCATCTGATCGTGGCTGAGTTTGCCTTCGGCACCCACGCCGTCTTCTTCGCCCGCTTCGCCAGTTTCCAGAGAGCCCAGGCAGCCCAATTCACCCTCGACCGACACGCCCACGGCGTGAGCCATCTCGCAGACCTTTTGCGTCACGCCCACGTTGTACTCGTAGCTGGCGGGCGTCTTGGCGTCGGCCATGAGCGAGCCGTCCATCATCACGCTCGAAAAGCCCGAACGGATGGACTGCTGGCACTGCGCGGGCGTGGCGCCGTGGTCTTGGTGCAAAACCACCGGAATGTCGGGGTGTGTTTCGATGGCGGCCAGCACCAAATGGCGCAAATACGCCTCGCCCGCGTATTTGCGGGCCCCGGCCGAAGCTTGCAAGATGACCGGGCTGTCGGTGGCTTGCGCCGCCTCCATGATGGCCTGCACTTGTTCGAGGTTGTTGACGTTGAAAGCGGGAATGCCGTAGCCGAATTCGGCCGCGTGGTCGAGGACCTGGCGCAATGAAACCAATGCCATGAGAGGGCTCCTTGAGAAATAAAAAAGATGAAAAGAGGTCAGTCTGTCGCAGCGCGACGGCTCAGAATTTCTATGGCGGGCAGGGTTTTGCCTTCCAGGATCTCTAGGAAAGCGCCACCGCCCGTCGAGATGTAGCCCACCTGCTTTTCGATGCCGTACTTGGCAATCGCCGCCAGCGTGTCACCACCGCCCGCGATGCTGAAGGCGCTGGACTCGGCAATGGCCTGCGCAATGACCTTGGTGCCGTTTTCGAAGGCCGCAAACTCGAACACGCCCACCGGGCCGTTCCACACAATGGTGCCTGCTTGCTTGAGCTGCGCGGCCAGCTTGGCAGCCGTCTCGGGGCCAATGTCCAAAATCATGTCGTCGTCGGCCACCTCGGTCGCTTTTTTCACCGTCGCTACGGCGTTGGCTGCAAAAGTCTTGGCGGTCACCACATCGGTCGGGATCGGCACTTCCGCACCACGGGCCTTCATGGCCTCAATGACCGCTTTGGCCTCACCCACCAAGTCGGCTTCGGCCAAGCTCTTACCAATCTTCAGGCCTGCCGCCAGCATGAAGGTGTTGGCAATGCCGCCGCCCACGATGAGCTGGTCCACGTTTTTCGACAGGCTCTTCAAAATGGTCAGTTTGGTGCTGACTTTGCTGCCCGCCACGATCGCGGCCAGAGGGCGCTTCGGATTGGCCAAGGCCTGCGTGATGGCGTCGATCTCGGCCGCCAGCAGTGGGCCAGCGCAGGCGATGGGGGCGAACTGGGCGATGCCATAGGTCGTGCCTTCGGCGCGGTGGGCGGTGCCAAATGCATCGTTCACATAAATGTCGCACAGCTGCGCCATTTTTCGGGCCAGTTCTTCACTGTTCTTCTTTTCGCCTTTGTTGACGCGGCAGTTTTCGAGCAGCACGACCTGGCCGGGCTGCACATCCACACCACCGACCCAATTGGCGACCAGCGGCACATCACGGCCGAGCAACTCGCCCAGGCGCTTGGCCACGGGTGCGAGCGAATCTTCGGGTTTGAACTCCCCCTCGGTGGGGCGGCCCAAGTGGCTGGTCACCAAGACGGCAGCGCCAGCGTCCAGCGCCATCTGGATGCAAGGCACGCTGGCCCGCACACGGGTGTCTTCTGTGATGCTGCCGTCATCGGCTTGTGGCACGTTCAGGTCGGCGCGGATGAAGACGCGGCGGTTTTCGGCAAAGCCGCTTTTGACCACATCGGAAAAACGCAAGACTTTCATCGCGCACCTCCTGCTTGGCCGGACACCACGCGGGCCATTTCCAGGCACTTGTTGGAGTAACCCCACTCGTTGTCGTACCAAGCCATCAGCTTCACAAAGGTGCTGTCGAGCGCCATACCTGCTTCGGCGTCGAACACGGAGGTGCAGACCTCGCCCCGGAAATCAGTCGACACCACTTTGGCTTCTGTGTAACCCAACACGCGCTTCAAAGCCCCTTGGCTTTGCGCCTTCATTTCGGCGCAAATCTCAGCATAGGTGGCAGGCATGGCCAACTCCACCGTCAAGTCGACCAGCGACACATCGCTGGTGGGCACCCGAACCGACACGCCCGTGAGCTTGCCCTTGATCTCGGGAATCACCACGCCCACGGCCTTGGCTGCGCCTGTGCTGCTGGGGATGATGTTTTCCAGAATGCCGCGCCCGCCACGCCAGTCCTTGTTGCTCGGACCATCCACGGTTTTTTGGGTGGCGGTGGCCGCGTGCACGGTGGTCATTAGGCCGCGCCGGATGCCCCATTTGTCGTTCAGCACCTTGGCCAAAGGGGCCAATGCGTTGGTGGTGCAGCTGGCATTGCTGATGATGGCTTGGCCCGCATAGCTGGTGTGGTTCACACCAAATACAAACATGGGCATGTCGTCTTTCGACGGGGCCGAAATCACCACCTTTTTGGCCCCTGCAGCCAGGTGCTTACCCGCACCTTCTTGGTCCAAAAAGAGCCCGGTGGCTTCGATCACCACGTCTGCGCCGACCTCGTTCCACTTCAGGTTCGCAGGGTCGCGCTCTTGTGTCAGGCGGATGCGTTGGCCGTTCACGACCAAGGTATTGCCTTCAACGCTCACGTCGCCGTCAAAACGGCCATGCACGCTGTCGTATTGCAGCATGTAGGCCAGGTACTCGGGCTCCAGCAGGTCATTGATGGCGACGATCTCGACGTCGTCAAAATTTTGTACCGCCGCGCGGAACACCATGCGGCCAATGCGGCCAAAACCATTGATGCCAATCTTTGTGCTCATGTCAGTCGCTTTCATTTTTCAAACAGTGAATTTTTGGTGCGTGTGGCACAGGCCCACTTACAACAGCGCCGAAAAATCCTCGATCACGCGGTCGGGCGAACAGGCGTGCACCGACTCGCCCATGTTGTAGCCATAAGGTAGCAACCAGACCGGCACACCTGCGTTGCGGGCGGTGGCTGCGTCGATCGACGAATCCCCCACAAAAAGCGCTTGGGTGGCCTTCAGGTCCCAACGCTTCAAGCAGTCCACCACGCTGGTGGGGTCGGGTTTTTTGACCGGAAAGGAGTCGCCACTGACCACCACGTCGAAAGCCTCATGAAGCCCGTGCACGCGCAGCACGGTGTCGGTATAACGGCTTTCCTTGTTGGTCACCACCGCCAGCTTGCAGCCGCGCGCGCGCAGCGCTGCGAGGACTTCACGCACCTGTGGATACAAGCTACTGCGTGTGCCGCAACGGTCTTGGTAATAGCGATCAAAAATCGGCAGCGCCTGCTTCAAATCGGCCCCTTGCCGGACCGCGGCCACAGGGGTCTGGGTGACGCTGGCCAGCGCCTGGATCAGCAGCTCTTTGGTACCGTGACCGATCCAGTCGTTGACTTGTTGCTGCGACACCTCGGGCCAATCGAAATAGCGCAAGGTGTCGTTCACTGAATCAGCAATTTCGGGCGCGGTTTCGACCAAGGTGCCGTCGAGGTCAAAGAAATAGGCTTGTGGTGTTGGCATTTTTTTCGGGCTTTGTAACGGGCTCGCGGCTCAATTGTCCGAAGGCACGATTTGTGCAGGCAAGGTGTCCGCTTGGCGGTGGGTGTGGCGATGCACCAAGGTGCGTACCGCTTCACACACACGCTCGCTGGTGATACCAAAGTGCGCGTACAAAGCGGGTGCTGGGGCCGATTCACCAAAGCTGGCGATGCCGATCACCATGCCCGTGCGGCCCACGTATTTGCGCCAGAAGTCGGGGTGAGCGGCTTCCACTGCCACGGTGGGCAAACCCAGCGGCAAGACCATGTCCTGGTAGGCCTCGCTTTGCCGGTCAAACACATTGGTACAAGGCATGGACACCACCCGTGTGGCCACACCTTGCGTAGCCAGTTCTGCTTGCGCTTTCAAGGCCAAAGAGGTCTCGGAACCTGTGGCCACGATGATGGCTTGGGCACCTGGCATGTCGCTCAGGATGTAACCGCCCTGGCGCACCTTGGCCGCATCGGCGGTATCGGTCAGCAGCTGTGGCAGATTCTGGCGCGACAGCGCCAAAGCGCTGGGGCCATCGCGGCGCTCCACCGCACAGGCCCAGGCCACGGCGGTTTCCAAGCCATCGGCGGGACGCCACACATCCAGCCCCGGGATGATGCGCAAGCTGGGCACATGCTCCACGCTTTGGTGCGTGGGGCCGTCTTCACCCAAGCCAATTGAGTCGTGCGTGAAGACATGGATCACGCGCTTTTTCATGAGCGCTGCCATGCGAATGGCATTGCGCGAATAGTCCGAGAACGTCAGGAAGGTGCCGCCATAAGGGATGTAACCCCCATGCAGCGCCATGCCGTTCATGATGGCGGCCATGCCAAATTCGCGCACGCCGTACGAGAGGTGGTTGCCCCAGGTGTCGCGGCCGGCTTTGGTACAGGTCTTGAAGTTGGTCAGGTTGGAGCCCGTCAGGTCGGCGCTGCCGCCAAAAAACTCGGGCAACAAAGGGGCCAACACATCGAGCGCATTCTGGCTGGCTTTGCGGGTGGCCACCGCATCGGGCTTGGCCACGATGGCAGCCAGGGCCTTTTCCAGACCCTGTGCGTAGGCCTCGCTCAAGTCGCCTTTCATACGGCGCTCAAACTCAGCCGCCTCTTGCGGGTAGCGGCTTTGGTAGGCGGCAAAGCGTTCGCGCCATTGGCTCTCGGCCTTCGACCCAATCTCGCGGGCATCCCAAGCACTGGCCACATCGGCTGGCACTTCAAAGGGGGCATAGGGCCAGTTCAGCGCTTCGCGGGTGGCGGCAATTTCGGCAGCGCCCAGCGCTGCGCCGTGCACATCGTGGGTGCCCGCCTTGTTGGGTGAGCCCATGCCGATCACGGTTTGGCAGCAGATCAGTGTGGGTTTGCCATTCGCACTTTGGGCTTGCGCCTTGGCCGCTTCGATGGCGGCGTTCACCGCTTGCGGGTCATGGCCATCCACCTTAGCGATCACGTTCCAGCCGTAGGCTTCAAAGCGCTTGGGCGTGTCGTCGGTGAACCAGCCTTCCACATGGCCATCGATCGAGATGCCATTGTCGTCGTACAGCGCCACCAGTTTGGACAAGCGCAAGGTACCCGCCAGCGAACAAGCCTCGTGGCTGATGCCTTCCATCAGGCAGCCATCGCCTAAAAACACATAGGTCATGTGGTCCACGATGTCCAGGCGCTGACCGTCTTCTTCCCGATTGAATTCATCGGCCAACATCTTTTCGGCCAGTGCCATGCCCACTGCGTTGGTGATGCCCTGACCTAAGGGGCCCGTGGTGGTTTCCACGCCAGGCGTGATGTCCACTTCCGGGTGGCCCGGGGTTTTGCTGTGCAGTTGGCGGAACTTTTTCAACTCTTCCAAAGGCAGGTCGTAACCCGTCAGGTGCAGCAAGGCGTAGATCAGCATCGAGCCGTGGCCGTTGGACAATACAAAACGGTCACGGTCAGCCCAATGCGGGTTGAGTGGGTTGTGTTTAAGGTGGCGGCTCCACAGCACTTCGGCAATGTCGGCCATACCCATGGGGGCACCAGGGTGGCCAGACTTGGCCGCCTCGACGGCGTCAACGGCCAGCATGCGCACAGCGTTGGCCATGCGAAAAGCCATATCTGGGCTGGGGTGGGCGGATGTCTTGATAGAGGTTTTCATGGGCTTATTCCTCCGCTTCAAGCCTGGCCCAGAGCGCGTTTTCGGCGCTCCATCATTCGCCACACGAAAGGTGTGAAGATCAGCTGCATGGCGATTTCCATCTTGCCACCGGGCACCACAATGGTGTTGGCACGGCTCATCCAGGAGTCGTTGATCATGTTGAGCAAGTAGGGAAAGTCGATACCTTTGGGGTTAGCAAAACGGATCACCACCACGCTTTCATCGGCCGACGGAATGTCACGCGAGATGAAGGGGTTAGAGGTGTCGACCAAGGGCACTCGCTGGAAGTTGACATGCGTGTGCTCGAACTGCGGCACGATGTAGTTCACATAGTCGGGCATGCGGCGCAAGATGGTGTCGGTGACCGCCTCGGTGCTGTAACCACGCTGGTGCTTGTCGCGCCACAGTTTCTGAATCCATTCCAAGTTGATGACGGGCACCACACCCACGCGCAAATCGGGGTGCTGCGCGATGTTGTGCTCGGGCGTGACCACAGCGCCGTGCAAGCCTTCGTAAAACAGCATGTCCGTATCGTTCGGCAGGTCTTCCCAGGGTGTGAAGGTGCCGGGCTCTTGTTGGTACGGTGCGGCCTCTTCGGCGTTGTGCAGGTATTTGCGTGATTTGCCTTGGCCCGTGGCACCGTAGGTGCGAAACAGGTTTTCAATCTCACCAAACAAGTTGTTCTCGGCGCTGAAGTGGCTGAAATGTTTGTTGCCCTCTTTTTCTGCATCCGCGCCACGTTGCTTCATCTCTTTGCGGTCAAAGCGGTGAAAGCTGTCGCCTTCGATGATGGCCGCCTTCACACCTTCGCGGCGAAAGATGTTGGAAAACGTGCGTGTCACCGTCGAGGTGCCTGCGCCCGAAGAACCGGTGATGGCGATGATGGGGTGGCGTTCAGACATGGGGATCTCCTTGTTGTTTTGTCTATCGTTTTGAAATCAGGTTCATTCCCTCAATCGCGGAACAGGCTGCGCTCTGCAAACAGGGGGGCAAAGCTGTCTTGCTTGGCAGGTTCGGCGTGGTATCGCTCGATGCGCTCGACTTCGTTTTTGGAGCCAAACACCAAGCCAATGCGCTGGTGCAAGCTGGTGGGCTGAACACTCAGCATGGGCACCTGGCCCGTACTGGCACGGCCACCGGCTTGTTCCATGATGAAGCCCACCGGGTTGGCTTCGTACAGCAGGCGCAAACGGCCGGGCTTGCTCGGGTCTTTGGTATCCCGGGGGTACATGAAAACGCCGCCACGCATCAAAATGCGATGCGCTTCGGCCACCATGGAAGCAATCCAACGCATGTTGAAGTCCTTGCCACGCGGGCCGGTTTTGCCGGCCAGGCACTCGTCCACATAGCGCTTGACCGGGGCTTCCCAAAAGCGGCTGTTGGAGGCGTTGATGGCGAATTCCTGGGTGTCTTCGGGCACGCGCAATTCCGGGTGGGTCAGCATGAACTCGCCCATCACCGGGTCGAGTGTGAAACCAGCCACGCCATTGCCCACGCTCAGCACCAGCATGGTGGTGGGGCCGTACAGCGCGTATCCTGCGGCCACTTGGGCGGCGCCCGGCTGGAAGAAATCGGCCTCGGTCAAAGGCCCACCTTCTGCGGTGGCGTCAGGCGCACGCAGCACACTGAAAATGCTGCCCACCGACACGTTCACGTCAATGTTGCTGGAGCCATCCAGCGGGTCAAACACCAGCAGGTATTTTCCACGGGGGTGTTGCGGTGGAATGTCGTAGGGCAAGTCCATCTCTTCAGACGCCATGCCCGCCAAATGACCACCCCACTCGTTCATGCGGATGAACAACTCGTTGCTCACCACGTCCAGCTTTTTCTGGGTCTCACCTTGCACGTTGATGCTGCCACCTGCATCGGCCGCGTGGTTGCCGTACATGTCGGCCAAAGCGCCATAGGCGACCGATTTGGCGATGGCTTTGCAGGCCATGGCCACATCCAAAATCAAAGCATTGAAGTCACCACTGGCATCGGGAAAACGGCGACGCTCTTCGATCAGGTACTGCGTCAAGGTGGGCGTGGTGCGGGGGCTCAAGGACATGGGGCAAACACTCTCTGAAGTTTTAAAAATTCGGGAATTCGGCAGTTCTTAATTTGGCTCAAGCCACAGCGGCTTGCTTGAGGGCTTGCATCACCCCCCGGTAGCCCCCATCGGCATCGGGCGCACCGAACACGGCGCTGCCTGCCACGCAGGTGTCGGCTCCAGCCGCCACGATCTGCGCGATGTTGTCGGTCTTCACGCCGCCGTCCACCTCCAGCACGATGGGCTGGCCACCCCGGGCCAAATGGGTGTTGATGCGCTGGCGGGCCGCTTGCAACTTGGGCAAGGTCGATGGGATGAATTTCTGGCCGCCAAAACCGGGGTTCACGCTCATGAGCAAGACCACGTCCAAGCGGTCCATCACATGGTCCATCCACTCCAGCGGCGTGGCGGGATTGAACACCAGGCCCGCTTTGCAACCGTGGTCGCGGATCATTTGCAAAGTTCGGTCCACATGGCGGCTGGCTTCGGGGTGAAAGGTGATGATGTTGGCCCCGGCTTTGGCGAACAAGGGCACCAGCGCATCGACCGGCTCGACCATCAAATGCACATCGATCGGGATCTGGACATGGGGGCGGATCGCCTCGCACACCAGCGGGCCAATGGTCAGGTTGGGCACGTAATGGTTGTCCATCACGTCAAAGTGCACCCAGTCTGCGCCTGCGGCTTCAATGGCGCGGACCTCTTCGCCCAAACGGGCAAAGTCGGCGGACAAGATGGAGGGGGCAATGCGGACGGTGCTCATGCGGTGGCCTTGAAAGCGGTGTGGTGCCATTCACGCAACTGCGCCAGCCCCACGCCCTGCAGGCTGGGGACAATGCGCAATGCGCCTTTGAAATCGTGCTCGGCAGTGAAATCGTTGGGCGTGATGACCGTGGGCAGACCTGCTGCCATGGCCGCGCGCAGGCCGTTCTCGGAATCCTCAAACGCCAAGCAATGCTCGGGTGCAAGCCCTAAGCGCGAGAGGGTTTGCTGGTAGACCATCGGGTCGGGTTTTTTCCGCGGCGCGGTCGAAGCATCTTCGATCACCGAAAAATGCAGCTGCCAGTCCGGCCCGATGGCTTGGCGCAGCAAGGCCGCGATGTTGACGGGCGAGGTGGTGGTGGCAATGGCCAGCTTCAGCCCCACCGTACTGGCGGCTGACAGCAGCGCCAGCACCCCGGGACGCATCTGTACCGCACCGTCTTGCACCGCTTGCTCATACGCGGCGGTCTTGATCTCGTGCAGATGGTCAATGGTCTCCTGCATGCCAGCGCCCGTGATGTCCTTGGGCTGGGTCTCCAGCGTTTGCCAATACGCCTTGATGCGCTCTTTACCACCCGACACAGCCAACAATCGGGTGTACAGCGGCACATCCCAGCGCCAGTCGAGCCCCATCTCTGCAAAGGCGTGGTTGAACGCTGCCAAATGGGCCATTTCGGTGTCGGCCAAGGTGCCGTCAACGTCAAAGATCAGTGCTTGCAGCATGGGGTGGAGCCCTTCGTGAGGAAGAAGGTCTCCACTTTAAAAAGGACTGAAGCTCAGGACAATTCAATATTGGTAATGAGTTAATTAAGGTATTGCTTAATTGAATTAATTTCCAATACACAAATCCCTCAATCCCGGCATCCCGGCTTTGGCCAATTGGAGAAGCCTCAACGGTGTTGGAGCACCAAGTTAGTGGGCTCAGAACTCAAGGTCTCAGACGACCTGCGTCAAAGCCTGTACCGCCTGGTGGTGCGTCAGGAACACTTGGCCACTCAGTTGTGCCAACAAATGGCTGCGCTGCAAACGGTCGTGCACGGGGCCCTTGACCTCGGACAGGTGCAGCTGCACACCTGAAGCCTGCAAACGGGCGTTGATGGTTTCCAGGCTGTCGAGTGCGCTGGCGTCAATGTCGTTGACCGCCGAGCATTGCAGCACCACATGCCGCACACCTGGCCGTACAGCCACTTGGGCCGCGATGGTGTCTTCGAGGAAACGGGCGTTGGCAAAGTACAAGCTTTCGTCCACGCGCAGGCCCAAAATGTCCGGCTGCTCCAGCACGGCGTGACGCAGCACATTGCGGTAATGCTCGGTGCCCGGCACTTGCCCCACCACCGCGATGTGCGGGCGGCTGGTGCGGTACAGCAGCAACAGCACCGAGGCGCTCACGCCCGCGATCAACCCGGCCTCCACACCCACCGCCAAGGTCAGGCCAAAGGTCAGCAACAAGGCAATGAAATCGGCCTTGGCGTAATGCCAGGTCCGGGCAAACACCCTGACATCGACCAAGGTGAGCACGGCCACCATGATGGTGGCGGCCAAGGTGGCTTGGGGCAAATGAAAGAGCCAAGGCGTCAAGAACAAAGCCGCCAGCGCCAGCCCCACAGCGGTGTAGATGCCTGCGGCAGGCGTGCGTGCACCCGCATCAAAATTGACCACCGAACGCGAAAACCCGCCCGTGACCGGAAAGCCGCCGGAGAGGCCTGCGCCCAAATTGCTCAGGCCCAGCGCTCGAAGTTCGGCATCGGGGTCGATGCGTTCGCGCCGCTTGGCCGCCAAAGACTGGCCCACCGACACCGACTCCACAAAGCCCACCAAGGAAATCAGCAAAGCGGGCACCCACAAAGCCTGGGCCAGCGCCCATGGGGCGGCCCAGCCATCTATCGATCCACCCGGCAGCGTGAGTGGCGGCAAGCCTTGTGGCACCGTGCCCACCACCCGCACGCCCTGCTCGGCCAACTGCCACACGGCTGACAAGGCAATGCTCAAGAGCAGCACCGCCACCGGGGCCGCCTTGGCCGCCAAATCGGCCGCACCCGCAGACACCCCCAAGCGCTTGAGCCCGGGCTTGAGCTGACGGCGCACCAGCAGCAGCAAAGCCAAAGCCCCCAGGCCCATCGCAGTGGTGGGCACATGCAGGCTGGACAAGTTGTGCCACAGCTGCGGCAGCAGCTGCAAGAGGTTCTCCCCATGCAGCGGCACACCCAACAAATGTTTGAGCTGGCTGGCCGCGATCAGCAAACCCGATGCCGAGACAAAACCCGAGATGACCGGGTGGCTCAAAAAATTGGCCAAAAAGCCCAACCGAGCCGCGCCCATCACCAGCATGATGGCCCCACTGAGCATCGCCAGCATCAAAGCCGCCTCGGTGTAAGCCACGCTGCCTTGTGCCGCCACCGCGCCCACACTGGCCGCTGTCATGAGCGAGGTCACCGCCGCAGGCCCCACAGCCAAAGTACCGCTGCTGCCCATCAAGGCATACAGCACCAGGGGGGCCATGCTGGCGTACAGGCCCGCCTGCGCGGGCAAGCCCGCCAACAGGGCATAGGCCAGGCTTTGCGGAATCAACATCAGCGTCACCACTACGGCAGCCACACCATCGGCGGTGAGCAGCGAACGGTTGTAACGCCGCCCCCAATCCAGAATGGGGAAAAAACGCTCAAGTGACGAATTCACAAAGCGTCCACCGGAATTTTCAGGTAACGCTGGCCGTTGTCTTCAGGCGGTGGCATTTGTCCGGCACGCATGTTCACCTGAACCGAAGGCAAGATCAGCACGGGCATGGACAAGGTGGCATCGCGCTTTTCACGCATGGCCACAAACTCGGCCTCGCTCACACCCTGATGCACATGCACATTGGCCTTTTTCTGCTCGGCCACGGTGGTCACGCACTGGGGCTGACGGGTCTCGGGCGGGTAGTCATGGCACATGAACAGCTCGGTGTTATCCGGCAAGCTGAGCACTTTCTGGATCGACTGGAACAACACGCTGGCACTGCCCCCAGGAAAGTCGCAGCGCGCCGTGCCGTAGTCGGGCATGAACAAGGTGTCGCCCACAAAGGCCACCTGCCGCGCAGGATCGCTACTGGCATCTGTGACCACATAAGTCATGCATGCCGGGGTGTGGCCGGGGGTGTGCAGGGCCTGCGCCTGCAAAGCGCCAATCTGAAATGTTTCGCCGTCGCCCAGCAAAAGGTCGAACTGGCTGCCATCGCGGGCAAATTCGGTGCCCGCGTTGAACAGCTTGCCAAACACGTTTTGCACCGTGGTGATGTGCGAACCAATGGCCAATTGGCCGCCCAGCTGCTTTTGCAAATAGGGCGCTGCCGACAAATGGTCAGCGTGCACATGCGTCTCCAAAATCCACTGCACACGCAGGTCCAGCGCCTTCACACGCGCCACCAACTGGTCGGCGCTGGCGGTGCTGGTGCGGCCCGACTTGGGGTCGTAGTCCAGCACGCTGTCGATCAAGGCGCACTGCCGGGTGCTCAGGTCGGCCAGGATGTGGCTGAAGGTGAACGTGGCCGGATCAAAAAACGATTCAATGTGCATGTGGGCTGAACTCATGGTGACTTCCTTGGCAGTGGAACAACAAAGGTCCTTGGCACCCCTTGCCGCTGTGCGGCAAGGGGGCAAGCCTTCAACTTAGAGGGACTTGGTCGAAAAATACCAGTCCTTCATGGCGTAACCCTCGCCTTTGCGCTTGGCAATGGCTTCGGGGGTTTTGGGTGGTGGCACGATCACGTCGCAACCGGGCGTCCAGCCCTCGGGGGTGGCGATCTTGTTGGCATCGCTGGTCTGCATGGCTTGCAACAAACGCACAAACTCTTCGATCGAACGGCCGTTGCTCATGGGGTAGTACACCATGGCGCGCAGCTTGCCTTCGGGGTCAATGAAGAAGGTGGCACGCACGGCCTGGGTGTCGGCAGCGCCGGGGTGGATCATGCCGTAGGCTTGGGCCACTTCCATCTTGATGTCGTCGATGATGGGGAAAGGAATCTCCACACCAAAGTTGTTCTGAATGCTTTGCATCCAGGCCAAGTGCGAGTAAATGCTGTCGATCGACAAGCCGAGCAATTCGCAGTTCATGCTCTTGAACAACTCGGCACGCTTGGCAAAACCGATGAATTCGGTGGTGCACACAGGCGTGAAGTCGGCAGGGTGCGAGAACAAGATGAGCCACTTGCCTTTGTAATCGGCGAGGCTTCGGGGGCCGTGGGTGGTGTTGGCGCTGAAGGCGGGAGCGGCTTCGTTGATGAGGGGCATGGACATGGCGGGCTTCCTTTGAGTTTGACTATCGGTTTTCGAAATCGAGAGATTCATTCAATCGACAGGGTCAACTGTACATACCCCTGAAGGTATTGGGTATGAGTTATCTCAATGATGGGCATAGTGACAATTGCGGTCGTGAAATCTACCCGTTTGATCCATCGCAAGCCCTCACGGTCTTGGTCATGCATGGCCCAAAAACCACAGGCCTCAATGCTTGGCTGGCCCTGCGGCTTTGGCCGCCGCGTCAAAGCCGCCCTTGGCCTGCCACTCAGTCATGCCGCCTTGCAAGATGCGCACGTTCTCCCAGCCCGCCACGCGCAGCGCAAAACCAGCTTGGGCCGACAGCGACCCGGTGTTGCAATAAACGAGCACAGGCTTGTTTTTGGGGATGGTGTTGCGCTTGGCCAGCACCTGTCGCCAGTCCATGTTGACCGCGCCAGGAATGTGCCCCTTGGCAAATTGCGCTGGGTCACGCGCATCGATCACCACCATCTTGGGCCACTCGTCTTTGGGAATTTGCTCGGCAAAAATCACACCGCCACCGTAGTCCACAAACTCCAGATACGCCTCCATCTCGTCGGTGGCAATGGCTTTGTTGTCCGCGTAGGCCGCTGGGGCCAACAGCAAGCTGCCAGCGGTGGCGGCGACAAGGGCGAGGGTACGCAAGCGCATGGGGGTCTCCACTTCGTCAGGTAATATCAGTCAAAACGAATATTGTCGCTGAACGGCTGCAAAACCTCCAAAAAAAGCCTCGGCGCACATGTCCAGAGACAAAAATTTCACCGCACTGTTACTCACACTGGCTTTGCACGCAGCCGTTTGGCTGCTGGCCGGTGACTACCCGTTCCAACACGTCAGTCCACCGCAAGCGCCCAAAACAGTCGAAAACATTGTCTTTCTGGAACTGATCCCGCCACCGCGCCAGCCGCTGCCTGAACCGCCATCAGCGCCCCCCACAACGCCCATCACTGCACCCACCACGCCACCCCCGCCCGACACAGCCTTGGCTGCTCCGGCCACAGCTCTCTCACCCGATCGCCCCCGCGCCAGCATGGCCGCGCCCCCGCCACCCACCGCCGAAGAATGGGCTTTTGCCGCGAACTACACCAACAAAAACAGCAAAGGCTACCGCTACAGCTGGGGCCAGCAAGTGCGCAGCATGATGGGCACCGCCGTCGAAGGCCCCGACCAGGGCGTGGTGCGCTTTCGCATCGAGATCGCCCCGGATGGCCGCTTGACGCAGCTGCAAACGCTGTGGACCACCTCGGCCAAGGCCGAACAGCTCGCCCGCCAAGCCATTGAGAACATGCCACCACTGCCGCCCACCCCCACGGGCAAACCGCTGATTTTTGACAAGACGATTTCGTTTTCACCCTTTGCCAACGACGGGCCACCCCTGTACAGAGACGACTGCCTGCCCGAGCCGCCCGTGTTCCGCAACCCTTTTGCTTGGGACGGTAAATCGCCCCAAGTGGTGGCTGCGCCCACACCGACCGCCCCACTGAACCCGCAAGCGCTGGCCGACTGCCTGCGCCAGCTGCCCCAAGACAGCGTCGAAGCCGAAAGCGCCAGCGACCAAAGGCTGATGGACCAATGGGGTTCGAGCAAAACAGGGCGCTGAGCGCTTCGCGCAAAAGGGCCCTGTCGCCACACGACCTCAGTCGTCGTCGCCCAACTCGGCGTCCCACCCCATGCCTTTGGCCCGTTGCATGGCCTCGTCGTGGATGCGGGCGTGTTTGGCGGCCAGCTCGGGTGGCAAGCGGCTGGGCAGCTGGCCATAGGGTTCCCACGCGGTGTGCACCGCTTCAAACAGGTTTTGCAACTCGCCCGCGTGTTTGCCGGCAAAGCCATCGCCTTCGGGCAACAAACCAAACACCCAAGCGTCGCGGATGATGCGCCCGGTCATGCTCATGCCGTGGTGTTCTTCGTGGTCGATGCCGGCGTAGGTTTGCTGGCGGCTGTGGATCATGCTCATGGGGGTGTCCTGGTTAACGGGTCAGTCCAGCATACAGGACGGGGAGTTTTTCGGGCAGGCGCTCGACCTTGTCGACCACCAGGTAATGTCGTTCGCCAAAAATGCGGCTGACGTATTGGTCGGCCCGGGGGTCCAAGCTCATGCAATAGGTGGTCACGCCATGGCGTGCGGCCGCCTCGACGGCTTTTTTAGTGTCGTGACGCAGGTACTGCGGATCGCGCACATCCACATCGGCGGGCTCGCCGTCGGTGATGAAAAGCAAGAGTTTTTTGCTGCTACGCTGTGCTTTGAATGCGGCCGTGGCGTGCCGAATGGCCGCGCCCATGCGGGTGGACAACTGGCCTTGCATACCCGCCAACCGGGCCTTGGCCAGCTCATCGTAGGGCTGATCGAAGTCTTTGAAGCGCCAGTAGTTCACATCGTGGCGGCCGTCCGAACAAAAGCCGTGGATCGCAAACGGGTCGCCCACCTTTTGAATCGCATCGGCCAGCAAAGCACAGGCCGAGCGGGTCAGGTCCAACACCGTGTGTTCTTGCCCCGCCACTTTGTCGTTCGTGGACTGCGAGAGATCAAGCAAGACCAGCACCGAAATGTCGCGGGTTTTGCGCACGCTACGCATCATGATGCGCGGATCGGGCTGACGGCCCATGCGCATCTCGATCACCGAAGCCAATGCAGCGTTGAGGTCGATCTCGTCGCCGTCTTCGAGCTTGCGGATGCGCTGCACACCTTGCGGTTGCATGGCATCCAAAATGAATTTCATGCGGCCGATCAAACGGCGGTGCTCGCTCAAGATGCCATCGATCAGTGTCGGGTCGCCCGCTTTGGGTCGACGCTCTTGCACCGTGGCCCAAGCGGGACGCTCGAGCTGGATCATGTGGTCCCACTCGGCGTAATGCACGGGCGGCAACACCGGTTCGCGACCTTCGCTTTGATTGAAGGACACGCCCAGGTCTTCATAAGGGAACAATTCGGTGCCCAGCACCCAGACCTCTTGCGCGTCGTCCCCCGCGCCCTCCACTTCCAGCTCGTTGACGAACTCCATCAGGTTGACTTGCTTGCGCACCTGTTGAGGCGGCTCGTAACCCGCAGCGACCGAACGCTCAAAGTCGTAGCCATCAAACGCCCAAAAGTAACGGTTGTCGTCGCGGTAGACGGCCGTCTGACCATCGGTTCGGGGAGCGAAGGCGGGGCCTTGGGTGAGCTCGCGGTAGCTGTGTGCCAACTGCACACCCATGGCCCACGATTCGCTGTTGTCGTGGGGCTGTGCCAGCAGGCGTGGCATGGCTTCGGCCATCAAGGCACGGCCTTGGGCAATCCAAGGGTGATCGTCGTCATACGTGGGGTCGATCCACGCCCGCGCCATGCGGGCCAACCAGTCCCCCGCCGTGGTTTGCTGTGTGGCGGGGGTGGTGTGCAACTGTGCCCACAAAGGCCGCATGCCGGGAAAGCGCGCCACAGCCAAGGCTTCCACCCGCGCGTCTTCGGCCAAGGCCACCATGGCCATCTGCCACGGGTTGAGCGATTCGGCCGAGATCGGTTGGCGCGTGAACACCACATGGGCCGCAGCGTGGGCACAAGCCGCGCGGTAGAGCTGGGTGGCGTCCACCGGGCCATCGTTGCCTTGCACGGCGTCCAAGGCGTCCGGCAAGTGGATGAAATAGTCCTCGATGAAGGGGCGCAAGCCTTCCCGGTTTTCAAAGTCACCCGCGGTGGGGCGCATGAAAAAGTCGCGGCCCCACAAGGCACGCAGGTACATGTTGATGCGCCGCTGCACATCGACCAACAAAGTACCTTTGCGCTCTTGTTGCAGCATGGCCAAAGACTCTTTGGACTGCAAACCGAAATACGCGATCTGGGCCTCGTACTCCGTGCGGTGGGCTTGTGCGCCCCAAGTCGCCCAGCGACGCAAGCCCCCCAAGGTCAGCTGGCCAAACAGCGCATCAAGCTGCCCCAACATGGGCCGCAAACCGCGCGGGGCTTGCGCCACCAAAGTGTTGAGGAACTGCAGGTACTGCATGAACAGCGCCGCGTCGGCCAATCGCTTGGCCGCTGTCGGTGCGGTGGCCAGCACCAACTCGATCACCGCACCCGAGGTTTTGGACGCCAACACCAAGGCGGTGGTGGCCAACTCTCCGACCACATCCTCGCCAATTTCTTTGGCCACTTGGGGTGCGCCATCGATCCAAGCGTTGACCAAGGCATGGCCACGGCCCAAACCGCGCAAGGCCGCAGCGCCCTTGACGTAGTTGTCGAGCCCACGGGCAGAAAATACCTTGGTGGCCTCGGCCCAGGTGTGTATGAGCAAGTCCACCGAAGCCGGGTCGAGTTGTTCGACCCACTCGGCGTGGTCTTGAAGCTGCACCGACATGGGGGTGCCTGCGTCAGAAGAAAGTGGAAACAGCGGCATCCAAAGCGTCGCGCATGTCGGGGTCGTCGGTGATTGGGCGCACCAAGGCCACACGGCAAGCGGCTTGCGCGACCACGCCTTGGGCAATCAAGCTGCCCGCGTAAATCAACATGCGGGTGGAAATGCCTTCATCCAGACCATGGCCTTTGAGGTTGCGCGCCCGCTCGGCAATGCCCACCAACTTGGCAGCCACCTCGGTACTGACGCCAGTTTCGTGCGCGACGATTTCGGTTTCGATGTCGTGTTCGGGGTAATTGAAATCCAGCGCACCAAACCGCTGTTTGGTCGACTGTTTCAGGTCTTTCATCAGGCTTTGGTAGCCGGGGTTGTACGAGATGACGATCTGAAAATCGGGGTGGGCTTGCACCAACTCGCCCTTCTTTTCCAAGGGCAAAACACGGCGGTTGTCGGTCAAGGGGTGGATGACCACGGTGGTATCTTGACGCGCCTCGACGATCTCATCGAGGTAACAAATCGCGCCATAGCGGGCGGCCACAGCCAAAGGGCCGTCTTGCCAGCGGGTGCCGTTGGCGTCCAGCAGGAAGCGGCCCACCAGGTCGCTGGCGGTCATGTCCTCGTTGCAGGCCACGGTGATCAGGGGCTTGTTCAGCTTCCAGGCCATATGTTCTACAAAGCGGGTTTTGCCGCAGCCGGTGGGGCCTTTGAGCATCATGGGCATGCGCACCGAGTAGGCGGCTTCGAACAGCTCGACCTCGTCGGCCACAGGGCGGTAATAAGGTTCTTGGGCGACGCGGTAGGCGTCAAGTGGCTCGCTCATGTTGGTCTCCACAGGTCAGGGCTGACAGTGCCCGGTGCCATTCAATGGCAAGGCACGCTTCTTTCAGCTGCACCTTGACATTGAACCCTGCACCACGAATGGCGGTGCAGGCTCCAAAGGTGGACTTACACGGTTTTTCCGCGGAAGATCACCATCGACGCACCTTGCGACTGCGTAAAGTTGTTGTAGCCGATCAAACGAATGTGGTTGTCCGGGTTGGCTTGGCGGCAGGCTTCGCATTCGGCCAGCACCTTGTCCACATCGGTTTCACCGAACATGGGCAGCTTCCACATGTACCAGTAGGAGTCCATCAGGTACTGGGGTTCGGTGTGTTCGATGGCGGGGTTCAGGCCTTTTTTGACCAGATATTCCACCTGTTTGCGAATCTCTTCCTTGGTCATCGCGGGCAGGTAAGAGAAGGTCTCGAACTTGCGGCTGGCCGGATCGGACAAGCGGGAGTTGTAGTCTTGCATGCTCATGGTGTGTGTCCTTGACTGTGTTTCGGGGATTACTTGTGGGCGATGTCGAGCTTGTCGACGGTGTCGAATTCGAACTTGATCTCTTTCCAGGTTTCCATGGCGATCTTCAGTTCGGGCGAGTGCTTGGCGGCATCGCTCAGCACAGCCTTGCCTTCTTTTTCAACGGCCACGCCTTCGTTGCGTGCCTTGACGCAAGCTTCCAAAGCCACGCGGTTGGCGGCAGCGCCGGCGGCGTTGCCCCAAGGGTGACCCAAAGTGCCACCACCGAACTGCAAGACCGAGTCGTCACCAAAGATGTTGACCAGTGCGGGCATGTGCCAGACGTGGATACCACCGGAGGCCACGGGCAAGACGCCGGGCATGGAGCCGAAGTCTTGGTCGAAGAAGATGCCGCGGCTGCGGTCCTCCTTGATGAAGTCGTCGCGCATGATGTCGATCCAGCCCAAAGTGGAGGCGCGGTCGCCTTCGAGCTTGCCCACCACGGTGCCGGAGTGCAGGTGGTCACCACCTGACAAGCGCAGCACTTTGGTCAGCACGCGGAAGTGGATGCCGTGGTGCGGGTTGCGGTCGAGCACGGCGTGCATGGCGCGGTGGATGTGCAAGAGCATGCCGTTGTCGCGGCACCAGTTGGCCAAACCGGTGTTGGCGGTCAGACCCCCAGTGAGGTAGTCGTGCATGATGATCGGCGAGCCGATTTCTTTCGCGTACTCGGCGCGCTTGTACATCTCTTCGGGGGTGGGCGCAGTCACGTTGAGGTAGTGGCCTTTGCGCTCACCGGTTTCGCGCTCGGCTTTTTCAATGGCCTCTTGCACGAAGTCAAAGCGCTGACGCCAGCGCATGAAGGGCTGTGAGTTGACGTTCTCGTCATCTTTGGTGAAGTCCAAGCCACCGCGCAGGCACTCGTACACGGCGCGGCCATAGTTCTTGCCCGACAGACCCAGCTTGGGCTTGATGGTGCAGCCCAAAAGGGGCCGACCGTATTTGTTCATGATGTCGCGCTCGACCTGGATACCGTGGGGTGGGCCGCCGCAGGTTTTGACGTAAGCAATCGGGAAACGGATGTCTTCCAAACGCAAGGCACGCAAGGCCTTGAAACCAAAAACGTTACCGACCAAGGAGGTCAGCACGTTGACGACCGAGCCCTCTTCGAACAGATCGATGGGGTAGGCCACAAAGGCGTAAAAGCAGGTGTCGTCACCGGGCACGTCTTCGATGGCGTAGGCACGGCCTTTGTAGTAGTCCAGGTCGGTGAGCAAATCGGTCCACACCGTGGTCCAGGTGCCGGTAGACGATTCAGCTGCTACCGCAGCGGCCAGCTCCTCGCGGTCCACACCGGCTTGGGGCGTGATCTTGAAACAGGCCAGTATGTCGGTGTCCTTGGGCGTGTAATGGGGTTCCCAGTAAGTGCTGCGGTATTCCTTGACACCGGCGTTGTAGGTTTTGGTGGCCATGCGTTGTGCTCCTGTTGAAAGTTGAATGTCTGGCGGATTGGCCCAAAGTGACCGAGGCATTGCGGGGGGCAAGTGGGACCGTGGTGCTCTGAACTGATGCGAATTTTTAGACAGACTGACAATAAGTAAAAGTAAAATGTTTAGATCATCATCATTTACTTTAATAAAACAATGAACCTGAGGCACGCCACCTTGCACCAGCTGCGGATTTTTCAGGCCGTGGCCGAACACAACAGCTTTGCCCGCGCGGCTGAGGCTTTGCACCTCTCGCCCCCGACCTTGTCGCTGCAGGTCAAGCAACTGGCTGAAACCGTAGGGCAACCCTTGTTTGAACAATTAGGCAAAAAGATTTTTCTGACGGCCGCAGGCAAGATCTTGGCCGAGGCCTGTCAGGACATCGCCCGGCGCATGGACCTGCTCAGCGACGACCTGGCCGCGCTGCAAGGCGTGGAGCGCGGCAGCCTGAAAATTGCCATACTCACCACCGTGAAGTACACCGTGCCCAAACTGCTGGGCGGCTTTTGCGCAGCACATCCCGGCATCGAAGTGGCCATGGTGGTGGGCAACCGCGAAAACCTGCTGCAGCGCCTGTCGCAAAACCAGGACGACCTCTACATCATGGGCCAGCCACCTGAGCACATGGACGTGTTTTGTGAAGCTTTTGCCGACAACCCCTTGGTCATGGTGGCACCGCCCACCCACCTGCTGGCGGGCAAACGCCGCATCCGCCCCGAGCGACTGCGCCACGAGCCCTTCATCATGCGCGAGCCAGGTTCGGGCACGCGCTTGACCATGGAGCGTTTTTTCAGTGAACACGGCGTGACGCCCATCAACCGGCTGGAGCTGGGCAGCAATGAGGCGATCAAAAAAACCGTCTCCGGGGGGCTGGGGCTGGCTGTCTTGTCGGCCTCCACACTCGACGCCGAACTGGCCCTGGGCGAGCTGGTTCAGCTTGACGTCGTGGGCTTTCCCCTCATCCGGCGCTGGCACCTGGTCTACCCCCAGGGCAAGCGCCAGTCGCCCGCGGCCCTGGCCTTCAAGGCCTGGTTGTTTGAGCACCGTCCATAATTTGCACTTGACCTGACCCGCTTGATCCAGGACCTGCCCGATGAAAAACGCCACCTTCCGCCAACTTCGCGTGTTCAACGAGGTGGCCCGTCACCTGAGCTTTGTGCGTGCCGCCGAAAACCTGCACCTGACCCCGCCCGCCGTGACCATGCAGGTCAAGGAACTCGAAGGCCATGTGGGCATGCCCTTGTTTGACCGGCGCGGCAAGCAAGTGAGCCTGACCACCACGGGCGAGTACATGCTGGTTTATGCCCGCAAAATTCTGGCCACCGTGAAAGACGCCGAAGACGCCGCAGCCCGTTTGCAGCGGGCCGAAACCGGGGTGCTGACGATTGGCTTTGTCAGCACAGCCAAGTATTTCCTGATGCGCTTGCTGGCCGAGTTTCGCATCCTGCACCCGGGTGTGGACATCCAGATCTCGATCGGCAACCGCGATCAACTCGTCAGCATGCTGCAAAACAGCGAGGTCGACATCGCCGTGATGGGCCGCCCCCCCAAAGAGCTGCAAACCCGGGCCGAGCCGTTTGCGGCGCACCCGCATGTGTTTGTCTCGGCCGTGGACCACCCACTGGCCCAGCGCGACCACCTGCGTGTGGAAGACCTGCGCCCCTATGATTTCATCGTGCGCGAAAAAGGCGCGGGCACCCGCGCCGCCATGGAAAAGTTCTTTGAAGACACACATGTCGAGCCGCGCATGAAGATCCAGCTGCACAGCAACGAGATCATCAAGCAGGCCGTGATGGCGGGGTTGGGCTTGGGCTTTTTGTCGCTGCACACCATTGGCCTGGAGCTGGAGCACAACTTGATCCGCATGCTCGATGTGGAAGGCGCACCCGTGGTGCGCTCATGGAACGTGGTGCACACCCAATCCAAAATGCTCTCGCCCGCGGCCGAGGCGTTTCGCTACTTCATGCTCGAAGAAGCCGAAAGCCACCTGGCGCAACGCTTTGGCATGCACTGGCCTAAGGCCGCCTGAACGCTTGTCGCTTTCAGCGCTGGCGCATGGCCAGCAGGGGCCACAGCAGCACCGCTGCCGCCACGCCCACGCCTGCGGCCATGCCCAGCAAAGCGGCCCAGTCCACCCAATAGCCCATATCGCCCAGTGTGGACATGGACAGCGACGGCAAAGCCAGCACCGCCGCCAGCGCCACCAGCACGGCCAAGGCTGCCAGCGTTGAGGCGCTGACCCGCGCCAGCTTCTTGCGGTTGATCAGCATGACCGCCGCCCACACCAGCGCCAAAGGTAACAGCGCAGGCCACAGGTCTAAAGCGATTTCGTAGGCGATGTTCATCGCCAGCCAGATTTCATACATGCACGTCTCCTGATGTTTTGAGTGGGCTTCAGACCCGGCCCTGGAGCGTCGCCATGTAGGCGGGCTTGAGCATGCGGTATTTCATCAGCCAGGCAAAGTAGCCTGCCTGCAGCGGCTCGATCATGGGCAGCGAAGGCGTGAGATTGCCCGCGTAATCGAACTCGATCAGCATGGCCGAACCCTCTTTCACGATCAGCGGGCACGAGGTGTAACCATCAAACTTTTGCCCGGGCGCGCGGCCCGCGATCACGTCCACCACATGCTCGGCCACGATGGGCGCGCTCTTTTTGACAGTGGCCGCCGTCTTGCCACGCGGCGTGCCGTTCACATCGCCCACGCCAAACACATTGGGGTAGCGGCGGTGTTGCAGGGTGTCCTTGTCCACCTCCAGCCAGCCGCCTGCGGCAAAGGGGCCCTCTTTCCAGGCCAGGTCGGAATTCTTGACCGCATCGGGCGCACGCATGGGCGGCACCACATGGATGAAGTCGTAAGGCACCTCGGTGCTCGCGCCTTCGGGCGAGACAAAACGCGCCCGCTGCGCACCGATGTCGATGCCCTGCAGCTTTTGTGTGGTCTCGACCGCGATGCCCAGATCTCTCCAGCGAGAGAGCACGTTGTCGTTGACCACCTTGACGCCAAACACATTGCCCAGCGCCGAGTAAAACGTGAGTTTGGATTGGCCCAGCGTGCCCGATTGCGCCAAGCGGTCGCGCAGCATGAAAGTCATCTTGAGGGGCGCGCCCGCGCACTTGAGCGGCGTGGCCGGCAGCGTCAGCACCGCGTTGCCGCCCTTGCGCCGAAACGCGTCCATGCTGGCCCAAGTGGCCTGTGCTGCTTCGGGGCTGGGGTAGACGCTGGTCAGGCCTTTCTGACCAATCGCGTTCACATCCATGCCCTCGATCAGCGACCAGTCCTGGTGCGTGCCCATGGCCACCACCAGGTAGTCGTATGGGACGCGCTGGCCCGATGCCGTGACCACCGAATTGCTGGCTGGGTCCAGCTCGCTGACCATGTCCTTGATCCAGTTGAGCTGCGGCGGGTGAAAGTCGGCATTGCGGTCACGCACCTTGCTCACGGGCCACACGCCCGTGGCCACCAGGGTGTAACCAGGTTGGTAGTTGTGTTCTTCCTTGGGGTCGATCAGGGTGATCTTGGCCCCGTCGAGCAAGGCATGGAGCCGATTGGCCACAGCAATGCCACCCAAGCCACCGCCCAAAATCACGATGTGCGCCTGCGTTTTGGTTTTGGCCGCTTGGGCAGCGGGGGCTGCGCTGGCCAAAACGGCAGCACCTGCCGAGCCCAGCAACCACTGGCGGCGGCTCAGCGCGTTGGACCTGTTTTTTTGGTTTTCCATGGTGTCTCCTTTGACAAGGCGGCCATCTTCTCAGTGTGTGGCCCCATGGATTTGAGCTGGATCAATTTCATGCACAAAGGCTCTGTTTGAAGCGTTTTTTTGTCGATCCCAACCCGCCCCAGCAAAAGGCGAATCCTGAATTGATTTGCATCAACCGTTTGGCCGCGCCCATTTTTAGAATGCCGACCAAGCCGGGCCACAGGCCCTTTTTTGCCCATCGAACGGAACAACACATGAAAAACATCGCAGCCTGGATTTTGGGCGTGAGCCTCTCGGGTCTGGCCTTTGGCCAAGCCGCCACCATCGCCGTGGGCACGCCGTTGAACATCATCGACACCCAAAAAACGGTCGTGGTCCAAACCGCGAAAGGGCCCGTCACCATCACCCGCACCATGACCGCTTGTGCCAAAAACGGCGGCAACTTGCAGCCCCTGGTGCCCGTGCCCGGCGTGCACCCCGTGGGTGAAATTGAGATCCTCGAAGCCTTGAGCGACCGCAACGCCATCGTGCTGGACATGCGCGACACCAACGACCGCGTCAAAGGCACGATTCCCGGCTCGGTCGGCATCCCCTACACCGAAGTGGCGGCCCGCATGAACGAATTGGGTTGCAAGAAAAATGGCAGCCAATGGAACTGCGAATCGGCCAAAAAGGTCTACGCCTTTTGCAACGGCCCCGTCTGCCCCCAAAGCCCCATGGCCATCAAAGCCATGACCCGTGATGGCTTCCCGGCCAACAAGATTTATTACTACCGTGGCGGCATGCTGGACTGGGACGCCCTGGGCCTGACCAGCGTCAAAGACGAGTTTTAATCAGCTGCCTGACCTTCAATCACTGGCGCTGCAACAAAACTTCGTTGGTGATTTCATAGCGCCGGCCCTGTTTGTCGCAGGGCTTTAAGGCACCATCGCGCACCAGGCTGCTGATTTCGCGGCTGACGGTTTCGAGTTTGATGTCAAGCATGGCGCCCATGTCATCGCGTGCAAAAAACGAGGTGATGCCCGGTTGGTCGGGGTCGCGCATTTTCAGGGCCAGGGCGGCCACGCGTTGGCGGGCCGAACCGAAGTTCAGGTCGGCCAGCCAGTCGTCGGCGTCTTTCAGGGCTTGTTGCCACTTTTGCATCAGGCGTTTGTGCAGGCGTGGTGAGTTGCCCGACAAATGGTGCAGCACCGACAAGGGAATGCGGCAAACGTGGGCTTCGACCAGAGCAATGGCTTCGCTGTCGTAGCGGGCGGTGGCCAGGGCTTCGAGGCCAATCACGTCGCCAGGGCGCAGCACGCGCACGATGCGTTCGCGGCCATCGGCGGTGGCCCGCACCAGCTTGACCATGCCTTTGCGCAGCGTGAACACGCCTACCGCCGTTTGGCCTTCGGTATAGAGCGGGGCGTCAGCCGCGAACACCATGTCGTCGATGGGGGTGTGGATTTCGCCAAAGTCCTGTTCGTTCAGGTCGGCAAAGAGCACCATGTCGCGGATACCGCAGTTGCGGCAGTCCGAGGTGCCTTTCCAAGCCGAGTCAATCTTGATGGGGATCATGTTTTGAATTTAGCACGTCCAACGTGCCCCCAACTGACACAGGGTCTGGCTTTAGAGGGCTTTGCGCCCTTGCGCCATGCGGTCATCGAGGTAGGGACCATAAAAATCAGGTTTGTACGCGCCTTCCATGCGCTCGGCCACTTCTTTGCCGCCAGGTCCGAAAAACAGCAGCGTGGGCGTGATGGATACTTTCCACTGACGTGTGAGTTGGTCGTGTGTGGTGAGCTTGCCCGCAAAGTCGAGCACGGGTTGGTTGTTGCGCATGTCCACCTGCACGATGGCAGTGCCAGCACGCGCCATGGGTGAGAGGTGGCTTTGCCGAGCCTGGCGGCAAAACACACAGCCGTCCAGGCTGACCATGACGATCAGGGGCTGCTTGTTTTTGAGGGCGCGGGCCAGTTCGTCGGGCAGCGATTGGGCAGCGGGCAAGGTGGCATCGCGGCCCGATTGGGCCCAAACGGGGATGGCCGCAAGCGATACCCCCACCCGTAAAAGCCAGTCACGACGGCGCAAATCAGACGAGGAAAACATAGACAGGTTGGAAGCCATGAATTGCGGACCGTGGACAATAACGGGTTTTGCGTGACGGGATGACGCATCGCCTGATACCGCATTTTAAATATAAGAAACCAACGAATTATTGGAGAAATCCGTGAATCTCGCAAGCTTGCTCGAAACCTGGGGAGACTCCAATGTACTGGCCATGGCAGGTGCATTGGTGGGCTTCATCTTTGGCCTGGCGGCTCAGCGCACCCGGTTTTGTGCACGGGCAGCCGTGGTGGAGTGTTGCGAGGGAAAAACAGGTGACCGTTTCAGCGTGTGGTGGCTGGCTTTTGGGGCGGCGCTGGTGGGCGTGCAGGCGCTGGTCTTGCTGGGATGGCTGCAGCCTTCGACCTCGCGTTACATCGGTTCGCTGGGCAGCATTTCCGGCGCCATTTTGGGTGGGCTGCTGTTCGGAGCCGGCATGATTTTGACGCGCGGCTGCGCCAGCCGTTTGCTGATTTTGTCGGCCAATGGCAATTTGCGCGCCCTGCTCGCGGGCCTGGTGTTTGCTGTCACGGTGCAAGCCAGCATTGCCGGATGGCTTGCACCTGCACGCCAGGCCTTGGCCGGTTGGTGGCCTATCGATGGCGGCCCTGGGCGTGATGTGTTGCAGCTCACAGGCATCGGCCCCACGGGTGGGTTGGTGCTGGCACTTTTGGCTTTGGGCACCGGGTTTTACTTTTTCTTCAAAACGCACCAGCGCCGCTGGGGCTTGGCGCTCGGGGCCATCGCTGTGGGCCTGAGCATTGCACTGGGCTGGGGCCTGACGCAGGCGATTGCCTCCCAGTCGTTTGAAGCGGTGCAGCTTCAGGGGCTGAGCTTCAGCAGCGCATCGGCAGAGATGCTGATGCGAGTCTTGTCCAGCGCCACTTCCCCCAAATTGGGTTTTGATGCGGGTTTGCTGCCCGCCACATTTTTGGGGTCTTTGCTGGGCGCTCTGGTTGGTGGCGACTTCAAGTTCGAGGGCTTCAAGACCGAAAACAAGTTGGGCCATTACCTGATCGGCGCGGTGCTCATGGGTTTTGGCGCGGTGTTGGCGGGCGGCTGCACGGTAGGCGCGGGCATGACCGGAGGCTCGGTGTTCTCGCTCACAGCCTGGCTGACCCTGATCGCGATCTGGTTGGGCGCAGGTCTGGCCTGGCGCATCAACCGCAGCATGGGCTGGCCGATCTGAACGCTTGATCCGCGTCAATTGCGCACTACCGGTTAAGGCGTACATTTCATATCAGCAATCACTGATATGAATGGAGAGAACCATGTCGATGGCGCAATGGTTGGAAACCTATGGACAAGGCACCGTGCTGGCTGCGGGAGGGGGCCTGCTGGGTTTGTCTTTTGGATTTTTAGCGCAGCGCTCTCGCTTTTGCCTGCGGGCGGCGGTCATCGAGTTTTGGCACCGCCGGTTTGGCGAAAAGCTTTCGGTGTGGCTGCTGGCTTTTGCCTCGGCCGTCATTGGCGTGCAGTTGATGGTGTTGATGGGTTGGCTGGACACAGGCAGTGCGCGCCAAATTTCGGCCAAGGGCAGCATCTCGGGGGCTTTGATCGGTGGCTTGTTGTTTGGCGTGGGCATGGTCATGACGCGGGGTTGCGCCAGCCGTTTGCTGGTGCTGTCGGCCAATGGCAATTTACGCGCCTTGCTATCGGGTCTGATTTTTGCGGTCACGGCCCAAGCGGCTTTGGGCGGCGCTTTGTCACCGCTGCGCACGCACATCAGCAGTTGGTGGACCGTTGAGGGGGGGGCGCCACGCGACTTGTTGGCCCTGACGGGCATGAACCACTGGGCGGGTTTGGCCATGGGTGGCGTCTGGTTGGCTGCTGCCTTGTTTTTTGCCCTGCGCAGCCCGCAGCGCAATGTGTGGATGTGGCTGGGCGGCATTGGCACAGGTTTGTCCGTGGCGGGCGCATGGGGCTTTAGCCAATGGGTGGCCGCTGAGTCTTTTGACCCGGTGCAGATTCAGGGTCTGACGTTCAGCGGCCCTTCGGCCGAGTGGCTGATGCGGGTGATGCACTGGCCGGCCCCGGCTGTGGGCTTTGACTTTGGCCTGATGCCGGGGGTGTTTATCGGTTCCTTGATCGGAGCACTGGTGGGCCGCGACTGGAAGCTGGAGGGTTTTTCAGACGGTTACAGCATGCGCCGCTACATCGGTGGCGCGATCTTGATGGGCTTTGGCTCCATGCTGGCAGGCGGCTGTGCCGTGGGCGCGGGCGTGACGGGTGGGGCCATTTTTGCGCTGACCGCTTGGCTGAGTTTGGTGGGCATGTGGACAGGCGCGGGCCTGACGGACCGCTGGCTGGACGGTGGCGCTTCGGCCAAACCGACCAGCCTGCCCGCCGAGGGTTTCAAGCGGCCATAAGTTGGCGCTTGGGCGCAGAGCAAGCGCCCATCGCACACAGGATGGGCGCTTGTACAAAGCTCGCTTATTTACCGCTCAGATATTCCGCCACAGCGGCCATTTCCAAAGGTGACATTTTGCTGGCAATCGCGTGCATCACAGCGTTGTCGTTGGTGCGCTCACGCTGATTGAACTGTTTGAGCTGAGTTTCGGTATAGCCCGAATACTGCCCAGCCAGACGCGGCAATGACGTGGTGCCTTTGGCCTCGGCACCGTGACAGCTGGCGCAGGAGGCCAGGCCGCTGAACTTATTACCGTTGTGATAAATGTATTTGCCGACAGCCGCCAAGCCAGCATCTTTGGCAGGCTCTGTAGCCGCTGTTTGCTTTTCAAAGAACTTGCCCAGCGCCACCATTTCATCGGGGGTGAGCTTGGCCACCATGTCGGCCATGGCGGTGCTCTTGCGTTTGCCGGATTTGAAGTTCTCGAGTTGCTTGGCGGTGTATTCCCAGTGCTGGCCCGCTAAGCGCGGGAAGACTTCGCTGGACGATTCGCCCTCGGCACCATGGCACACAAAACAGGAGCCGCCCACGATCTTCTTGGCGCGGGCCTCATCGGCCTGGGCCATGGCCGATGGCGACAACCAGGCTGCGCAGAGCAACAAAACGGCAGGGGCCAAACGGCCAAGGGTAAAGCGTGTGTTCATGATCCACCTCGACATCGAACGCATGGGAGAAAAATTTCAGAAAAATTTGCCGTAAAAAAACGCCGCGAGTCGGGTGACTGCGGCGTTTTGGGCAAGCGCCATCAAGCCAGTGTGTCGGCCCAGATGTTGCGGGCCCAGGCGTGGGCATAGCGGCCTTCGAGCTCGTTGGCTGCGCTCGACACGCCACCCGAGCCGGGAACGGTCAGCATGGTCTTCTTCTCGGCGTCGTACTTGTGCACGCTGGCGACGTGGACCACATCTTCCGAGCTGACAAAGCTGTAGCAGGTGTTGTTGTAAATGGGCATGGGGTTGACTTGTTTGCCCATCAACAAGGCCACCACAGCAGCGGCGCAGGTTTTACCATGCTGGTTGGCCATGTGGCCAGATTTGGGCATACCCGGCGCGATCTGGATCGAGTCACCCAAAACGTGCACGTTTTTAGCCGCCTTGGATTCAAAGGTGAGGAAGTCCACTTCGCACCAGCGCTTGTTGGCGGTGGCCAGACCAGCGTTGACGGCGATGTCGCCGGCACGCATATTGGGGATGACGTTGAGCACGTTAGCCTTGATGTCGTCGTTGAACTCGAACTTCAAAGTGTTGGTGACGGCGTCCACATCGGTCACACGATGCTTACCACGGTACTCAACGATGCCTTTGTAGCGCTCGGCCCAGGCTTTTTTGAACAGCGGACCTTTGGAGGTCACGTCGTCGTTGGCGTCCAAAATCAGCACCTTGCTCTTGGGCTTGGCTTTGCTGAAGTACTCGGCCACCTGGCAGGCACGCTCGTAGGGGCCGGGAGGGCAGCGGTAGGGGGCCAGCGGGATGGACATGGCGAAGACGCCGCCGTCCGGCATGGCTTCGAGTTGTTTGCGAAGGGTGAGGGTTTGTGCGCCAGCTTTCCAGGCGTGCATGACTTTGTCCTTGGCATCCCCCTTGTTCATACCAGGCAAGGTTTCCCACATGAAGTCGATACCAGCAGAGACGATCAGGCGGTCATAGGCCAACTCGGTACCACCAGCCAGCTTCACGATGCGCTTGTCAGCATCGATGCTGTTAACGCGGTCCTTGACCACCTTCACGCCATGACGCTTGGTCAGGTTGTCATACGGGGTGGTGATGTCGGCGATGGTCTTGCTGCCACCGATCACCAAGTTGGAGATGGGGCAAGAAATGAAGGCATCGTTGGGCTCGACCAGTGTGACTTGGATTTTGTGCTCAGACCACATGCGCAGGTATTTGGCGGCCGTGGCGCCGGAATAGCCCCCACCAATGACCACCACCTTGGGGCCGCTGCCGCCACCCACGGTGGCACAGCCCGAAACCAGTCCCATGGCACCCAAAGCGGAGCCAGTCTGCAAAAAATGACGACGTTGCATGGCGGTTTTCCTTATTTCTTTTGTGCAGCAAAGTAGCCTGCGATGGCGACGATTTGCTCGTCAGAATAGCCCTTGGCGAGCTGATGCATGATCGTGGCAGGCTTGCGGCCAGCCTTGAAGTCGAGCATTTTCTTGACCATGTCATCTTTATTGGCACCGGCCAAAGACTCCATGCCTGGCTGGGCACGGCCATCGGTGCCGTGGCAAGCCGCGCACGATGCGGCCCAGCTGCGCACATGCAGCGGATCAACCTGGGCTTGTGCCAGGCCAGACATGGCGACCAGGGCGGCCGCTGTCAGAGCGTGTTGAATCTTCATGGGAAATGTCCTTGTAAAAAATCGGTCTAGCGATGACGTCAGTCGTCAGCACACTCAAGGGCGCAGGTACACAAATTTTTCGTTGGCCTGCAGCTTGGCCACTTCGGACACACCCGAGGGCACCACTTTGGCTTCCATCAGCAGCTTGTCGGCAGAAATTTTGCGCGAGACCAAGGTGTTGTTGCACACACGGAACTCCACGCCTTTGTTGACCAGATCCGCAACACCGCCAGCAAACGGCTGGTCCATCTGGTTGGTTGCGCCGTTGATCAAAAAGTCAATGCCCAGACCGTGGGTGACCACGACGATTTTGGCGGTTGGGTCGGCATTCAGGTGGTTGCGGATGTTGCCAATGGCCCGTGAAGCCTGGGGGATGCCTTCGCTCAGGTGGTACACCACCTTGACCTCGGCCCAGCTCAGGGTGCAGGCCAACAGGCCGGACATCAATAACAGGTGTTTTTTCATTCGTTGCTCCTTAAGTATGGATATTAGCCCGGTCAAGTGGGAAAGCGTGCCCGTGAAAACCCGGCCTCAAACTGACGTCGATCTTTCAATCGCTTTCGCTGGCGATCTGCACGCACACGGCGCGGCACAAGGTGACCACGCGGTCATTGATGATGCGGTAGTAAATTTGTACACCTTCGCGGCGCTTGCCCAGCACGCCCGCTTGGTAAAGGGTGTTCAGGTGCTGTGACATGTTGGGCTGGGTGGTGTCGATCTCGGCCAGCAACTCACCGACGTTCTTTTCGCCATTGCACAGGGCGCTGATGATGCGCAGGCGCATGGGGGCCGACATGACGCGAAAGACCTCGGCGGCTTTTTCAAAAACCTCTTCCGATTCGGTCAGGACGGCGTCTTCTGGTGGTGCTGTTTTGGCCATGGTGTCTTTTCTTCGAATGTCTCAAATGCCGCACGATTGTCCTTCAAAAGGCCGCGGGGCCAGCCCAGAGCGACAGTGACAGCCGGGGCGGGGAGACCTTGCAGCCATCAAGCTTTGCCATTTTTGCCGATTTTGGCGCAGTTTCCAACCATTGATTTGTTCTTTGCTTATGCAGAAATACAGATAAGCAGCCAGGCCTGCCCAGGCGGGTATGAAAAGGCCTCGGCGTTCTTGAATAAGATGGGCGGATGAACGCACATCACCCACTCCGACGTCGTCTGTTCCTGATCCTTGAAGGCCACAGCCACAAGGACCCCAAAGCGGCCGGGGTGTTTTCTTGGGTGCTGACCCTGATGGTGTTGTGCAGCGTCATGGCCGTGATCCTGGAGTCGGTGCCCGCCATCGAAGCGCAATATGGACAAAGTTTGGCCATATTTGACGCCGCGTCGATTGTGTTTTTCAGTGTGGAATACCTTCTGAGAATCTGGACGGCCGCCGAAAGGAAGCCCTCAACGCATCTCAGCGACCACCGCCGACGCCTGCGCTACGTCCTGAGCTTTCATGGCCTGATCGATCTTCTGGCCATCTTGCCTTTTTTCCTTCAGGCCTTGTTGCCAGGCCTGGACCTGCGGTTTTTGCGCGTTATCCGCGTCCTGCGCATCTTGAAGTTGTCGCACTACTCCTCGGCGCTGGAAGACCTGATGGCCGCCATCTACGCCGAGCGTGCCGCCTTCATCTCGGCGCTTTACCTGCTGGCGCTGTCGATCTTGATCACCGCTTGCCTCATGTATTACGCCGAGCACGACTTGCAGCCGGACAAAATGGGCACGATCCCGGATGCCATGTGGTGGTCCATTGTGACCATCACCACGGTGGGCTACGGCGATGTCACGCCCATCTCGCTTTGGGGCAAAGTGGTCGGGGCGTTCACAGCCTTGTCGGGGGTGTTCACGGTCGCATTGCTGACTGGCATTGTGGCTTCGGCCTTTGCCTCACGGGTGCGCACGCACGAGCTGGAGTTCGCCACCGAGGTGGAAGAACTGCTCAAAGACGGCCTGGTGGACAGCCTCGAAAAGCGAACCATTGAGCACCTGCGCCGGGAATTGGGCATCACCGAAGAGCACGCTCAGGCGATCGTGCGGCAAATCCTGGAAGAAAAATCACGGATGGGCGCTCGGGACTGAAAGACCAAAGCGCCCCAAGACGAGCGCTGCCCAAGTGATCAAGGAGCGGGTTGGCGCAAAGTCCGGCTGAGCAAAATCACCGGAATCAAACCCACCAGCACCAGCGCCAGCGAGGGCAGCGCGGCCTCGCCCAGGCGCTCGTCGCGTGCGAGCTGATAGGCCACCACAGCCAACGTGTCGCTGTTGAAGGGACGCAGCACCATGGTGGCGGGCAACTCCTTCATCACGTCCACAAACACCAGCAAGGCGGCGGCGATGGTGGTGCGTTGCAACAAAGGCGCGTGCACGCGGCGCATCAGGCCCCAGCCGGTCACGCCCAGCATGCGGGCCGAATCGTCCAGACTGCCAGGAATACGGGCATAGCCGCTTTGCACCGACTGCAAAGCCACCGCGCAAAAACGCACCAGGTAAGCCCAAACCAAACCCAAAGACGTGGCCGTGATCCAAGCGCCCGCCGAAGACGCCGGCCACGTCTGTTGAATCCATCCCACGGGTAAAAGCAGACCGACCACCACCACGGCGCCGGGGATGGCATAACCCAAGCCCACCAATTGAACGGCCCCTTGGCTGATCCGGTCAGCCCGGGTGCGCACGCCAAAGGCCAGCGCCAACGCCACCCCCACAGCCAGCACCGCCGTGACCGCGCCAAGGCGCAAGCTGGTCCAGGCCCACTGGCCAAAACGCTCCCAAGGCATCTCGCTGGTCTCGCCCACAAAAGCCCGCAGCATGATGAGCACTGGCAGCACAAAGCCCAGCAGCACGGGCACGCTGCAGACTGTCCACGCCAAAAAGCGGCGCGTGCCATGCAACTGCAAGGGCTGCGCTTCGGCCGAGCCCTGGCGCGAGCCGCGACCCTGGTTGAAGCGCATGCGTTTTTGGGCGCGTTGCTCCAGTTGCAGCAAAACCACCACCACGGCCAGCAGCACCGTGGCCAGTTGGGCCGCAGCGATGCGGTTGTCCATGGACAGCCAGGCTTTGTAGATGCCCGCCGTGAAGGTCTGGATGCCGAAGTAGCTGGACACACCGAAGTCGGCCAAGGTTTCCATCAGAGCCAGCGCCACACCCGCCGCCACGGCCGGGCGGGCCAGCGGCAAGGCAATTTCGCGGATGCGGCGGGACAAAGGTGCCCCTAACAGGCGGGCTGCCTCCATCAGACCCGAAGCCCGCTCCACCAAAGCGGTACGGGCCAGCAAATACACATAAGGGTAGAGCGACAAGGTGAACACCAGTGCCGCCCCCCAGACGCTGCGCACATCGGGCCACAAACGCCCCTGCCAACCCAGCGCCTCGCGCAAAGCCACCTGCAGCGGTCCGCTGAATTGCAAAAAGTCGGTGTAGGCGTAGGCCACCACATAGGCCGGCATGGCCAGCGGCAAGAGCAGCAGCCACTCAAAAACGCCGCGCCCCGGAAAATCAAACAGTGTGACCAGCGCCGCCGTGGCCAGGCCCAACACCGTCACACCGACCGCCACCATCAGGCACAAGCCCAGCGTGGTCAGCGCGTAATCGGGCAGCACGGTGGCCGCCATCTCGCGCAAGATGCTGGCGCTCTCGCCGCTCCACTGCAGCCACGAGCCGAGCACAGCCAAAACCGGCAAGGCCAAAGCCAGCGCCAGCAAAGCGAAGAGCAAGGAAGGTAGGCCCGAAAAACGGCGGGCCAAGGAGGTCAGCATAGTCTTGGATTGTAGGAGCGCACAACAACCTGCCTACAATCCCGAGCATGTTTCTAGAACTGCGCCAACTCGACATCCAGTACCCCGGCAGCTCTACGCCTGCGGTGCAGGGGGTGAACCTTGGGCTGCGCTCGGGCGACGTTGGCGTGCTGATCGGCCCCTCGGGCTGCGGCAAAACCACCTTGCTGCGGGCGGTGGCAGGTCTGGAGCCGGTCACAGGTGGTCAGATTTTGCTGTCCAGCCGGGTGGTCAGCGACAAAGGACACACCGAACCGGCCGAGCGCCGGCGCATTGGCATGGTGTTTCAGGACTATGCGCTGTTTCCGCACATGGATGTGGGCCGCAACGTGGGCTTTGGGCTGGCACACCTGACCTCAACAGAACGGCAGGCCCGCGTGACCGAAGTGCTTCAACTGGTGGGGCTGGAGGGCGCAGAAAAGCGCTTCCCACACGAACTCTCGGGCGGCCAGCAGCAACGCGTGGCCTTGGCTCGGGCGCTGGCACCCCAACCCGACCTGCTGCTGCTGGACGAGCCGTTTTCCAATCTGGACATCGACCTGCGCGAGCGCCTGGCCCACGAGGTGCGCAACATCCTCAAGGCCGCCAAGGCCACCGCGCTGCTGGTCACGCACGACCAGCTCGAAGCCTTTGCCATTGGCGACGTGATCGGCGTGATGAACGAAGGTCAACTGCACCAGTGGGACGACGCCTACAGCCTCTACCACCGCCCGGCCACCCGATTTGTGGCGGACTTCATTGGCCACGGCGTTTTCACGCCTGCCACGCTGCGCGAGGTGGACGGACACATTCTGGTCAGCACCCCGGTGGGCGAGCTGCGCGATGTGGCTGAATGCCCCCTGCCCTGTGCTTTTGAAGGCGGCCAATGCGATGTGCTGCTGCGGGCCGACGACATCGTGCACGACGACGATGCCCCAGTGAAGGCGCAGATCATCCGCAAGGCTTTTCGGGGCTCGGAGTTTTTGTACACCTTGCGCCTGGCCAGCGGCGATCTGCTCATGGCCCACGTGCCCAGCCACCACGACCACAAGCTGGGCGAGTGGATCGGTATCCGCGCCGAGGTGGACCACGTGGTCACCTTCAACCGCGCCTGCCCGGTGAACGACCGCGAACTGTGCCAGATGCCTTGCGCCAAAGCCGAGGCCTGTGAACACACCGACCCGCAGTACCAGCCAGTCAAGTTTGTGTGATCAAGAACCCGCTGGCCTTGTGCAAAGCGATGGCCCAGACCGCGAAAAGCCCTGCACCATCACCGAACGCAGTAGTAATAAAGCTCGTTTGAGCGGACTTCGCTTTCAGGGCGAATGGGAGAAGGATTGGGCAAGTCTGGGGCCAGCACCATTTGCTTGGCCAAAGCCCAAACGCGCCCACCGGTTCGCACGCCCTGGTTCCAATCGCCCAGATTGGACATGAACTCGTATTCTTCGGCTGTCGGCAAGCGCGCCTGAATGCTCTGGCAAGTCCGCTCTGCGGCCGCGGCACTGCGGGTGTGACTGATCGGCACGCCCGGCGCTCCGACCAGCTCCAGTGTCTGTTGGCCCATCTTGACTTTGGAGGGGAACTGGGTGTGCTGGAATTCTACAAACAACTGCCCGCCGATCGCACGCATGACTTGGTCGGGTCTGCCCTTGGCTTGGTAGCTGTAAGTTCGCCCCGTACTGACCTGAATGTGCAGGGTCACGACCAGATCGCCCTTGCATGTCGGCGCATAAGAGTAAGTACCCCAGGCCATGGCATTGAGTTTGCCCAACATGCTGGCATCCAAGTAACCCTGGCGTTTTTGATCGCGCAAATCACGGGCCAATGCATAAATGGGGGCCGGATTGAAGAACGTGATGTTGCGTTGGCGTGGTTGGAGCTTGGTGTATTGGGCATCCAATGAGGCTTTCAGACTCCCCTCCAGCAGCACATCCATCCCTTTGCCTGCGCTGGCCCTCTCTCGGTTGATTTGGGTGTTCCGGTCCAGCGCGTTGAGCAATTCCACCAACTGCGCAGGGTCTGCACCCGCGTTGATCAGTTGGATCAGTTGCTGGCTCAAGTTCTTGTGATTTTCCTGAGTCGTCGTGCCGTAAGCCTCTTGATGAAGGGCACGGTTTGCCAAACCATGATGGGGCTGTAGTGGTCAGCCCAAACAGGCAAGCAGCACAAAAGCGCAATGAGTCCTGAGCGTTTCATACGACATCCTAGCCGAGGAAATTGAAAAATCTGTCAACAATTGTCCATCTAATGATCAATCTTGGCTGTTTCATTTCTGATGTGGACTGCACTGCAAACATTGCCGGTTTACAAAATCGTGCACTCAGACCATGATGCACCACTTAATGAATACCAAACAACTCATTCATGGCAACACTGGTCAACACCCACAACCGGCCCACATCGGCTGCCGTCGACGACGCGCCGGTGGTGCAGTTGGTGCAGCAACTGCTGGAACAAGCGGTTGCACTGAAGGCCTCGGATTTGCACTTTGAACCCTATGAGCACCATTACCGGGTGCGCATGCGCATCGACGGCGAGTTGCGTGAAGTGGCCGCCCCGGCCATCGCGCTGAAAGACCGGCTGGCTTCGCGCATCAAGGTGCTGTCGCGGCTGGACATCGCCGAAAAACGCCTGCCACAAGACGGCCGCATGAAGCTGCAATTGGCCAACGGTCGGGAACTGGACTTGCGCATCAGCACATTGCCCACCTTGTTTGGCGAAAAGTTGGTCGTCCGGGTGCTGGACGCCGCGCAGGCCCCATTGGATTTGACCCGCTTGGGCTACGAGCCAGAAGACCTGGCCCGATTGGTAGAAGCCATTCAACGCCCGCATGGCATGGTGCTGGTGACCGGACCAACCGGCTCGGGCAAGACCCAGTCGCTGTACGCCTGCCTGAACCGGCTCAACACCCCGGAAGTGAACATCGCCACGGTAGAAGACCCCTGCGAGATCCAGTTGCAGGGCATCAACCAGGTGAATGTTCAAGACAAGCCCGGTCTGACCTTTGCCATCGCCTTGCGGGCTTTTCTGCGGCAAGACCCAGATGTCTTGATGGTGGGCGAGGTGCGCGATCTGGAGACGGCCAACATCGCCGTTCAGGCGGCACAGACGGGCCATCTCGTGCTGTCAACCTTGCACACCAACGACGCCCCCGGCACGCTGGTGCGCCTGCGCAACATGGGCGTCGCCCCCTACAACATGGCGGCCAGCGTCAGCCTGATCACGGCGCAACGCCTGGTGCGCTGTCTGTGCGCACTGTGCAAGGCACCAGTGAAATTGCCTGCTGGAGTCTTGGTGCAAGCGGGCATGCCCAGCGCTTGGCTGAGCGCCGATAGGGTAGACGTCTGGCAGCCCGTAGGCTGTGCGCATTGCCACAAAGGGTTTTCAGGGCGCACCGGAATTTTTCAGGTCATGCCCGTGAGCGCCGACATGCAGGCCCTGATCCTGCAAGAAGCCGGCAACCAGATGTTGGCCCAGCAGGCCCAGCGCGAGGGCGTGGTCAGCCTTCGGGCAGCAGGGTTACGCAAGGTCTTGCAAGGCATCACCTCGCTGGACGAGGTGGTGGCCAACACGCGGGACGGCTCATGAGCAAATCCCCTGTTTTCGCTTGGCAGGGACGCGATGCCCTGGGCCGCTCGGTGCAAGGGCGACTGCAGGCCCAAGGGGCCGGCTTGGCCCGCGCGCAACTGCGCCGACAAGGCGTTCAGCACGTGCGGCTGCAGCGCCTGTGGTTGGAAAGACCTGCCCGCGTGCGACCCGCCGACCTGTCGTTGATGACACGGCAACTGGCCGCTCTGCTGCGTGCGGGCGTGCCCTTGTTGCAAGCCCTGGAGATGCTCTTGCGCAGTCTGAACGCCGTGGCCCTGATGGAGGTGATGCAAACGGTGCGCGACGATGTGGCGACTGGCATGGCTTTGCACGAAGCTTTGGCCCGACACCCGAGCCACTTTTCGGGGCTGTACACCAGCATGGTGCAAGCGGGCGAGGCCGCTGGCATTCTGGACACCATGGTGGAGCGCTTGGCGCACACGCTGGAGAAAAACGAGGCCCTGCGCTCACGCGTGCGCTCGGCCCTGATGTACCCCAGCGTGGTCATGGCGGTGGCCATCGCGGTGCTGGTGCTGATTTTGGTTTTCGTGGTGCCGGTGTTCGAAGAGGTCTTCCAGTCCTTCGGGGCCGATTTGCCTTGGGCCACCCAAATGGTGGTGGCACTGAGTGAAGGCCTGAGCGCAGCAGGCCCTCTGGCGGCCTTGGGTCTGTTGCTGGGTCTGTGGTTTTGGCAGCGCCCACAAAGTGCCCCAAGCAAGATCCAAGGCTTGCGCGACCGTTGGTTGCTCAAGTTGCCACTGCTCGGGCCATTGATCGGCACGGCGGTGGTCGCCCGCTGGGCGCAAACCCTGTCGGCCTTGCTGGCGGCAGGCGTGCCCCTGAGCGAGGCACTGGGTCCCGTGGCACAGGCCTGCAACCACACCGTCTATGCACGTGTGACGGCACAGGTGCAAAGGCAAGTGGTGCAGGGCAGCCGGCTGAGTGAAGGCATGGCCCGCAGTGGCCGCTTTCCGGACATGATCGTGCAGCTGTGCGCGACAGGCGAAGAAACCGGGGCGATGGACCACTTGCTGGCGCGTGCAGGGGGTTTGATGGAAACCGAAGTCGATGACCGGCTCAACGGTTTGTCGAGTTTGCTCGAACCCTTGATCATTGTCGTGCTGGGCGGTCTGATTGGCGGTATTCTCGTGGCCATGTATTTGCCAATTTTTCGTTTGGGTCAGGTGTTCTGAGATGGTCGCCGATGGATTCCTGTGGGGCGCAGTGGCGCTGTTGGGCCTGGTGGTGGGCAGCTTTCTGAATGTGGTCATTCACCGCTTGCCCCGCATGCTGGAGGCGCAATGGGCAGCTGCCAGCGCCGATGCCGAATCCGCTGCAAAGGCCCCCGCAGGTCGCCCGTACAACATCGCCGTCCCCGGTTCCCATTGCCCCCAATGCGGTCATGTGCTGCGCTGGATGGAAAAAATACCCGTCCTCAGCTATCTGGGCCTCCAAGGCCGGTGCAGCCAATGCCACACCGCCATTGGCTGGCGTTATCCGGCCATCGAACTGCTGACAGCGGGCGTTTTTGTCTGGAGTTTTGCCCAGCACGGCGCCAGCTTCAGCGCCCTGGCCTGGGCAGGTTTTGCAGCCGCCTTGATCTGCCTGGCCGCCATTGACGCCGACACCACCTTGCTGCCGGACGCCATCACCCAGCCTTTGGTGTGGTCTGGTTTACTCGCGGCCAGCCTGGGGCTGAGCCATGTCGGTCTGGGCACGGCCTTGTGGGGGGCTGTGGCAGGTTATTTGTTGTTGTGGGCGGTGTTTTGGGTGTTCAAGGGCTTGACGGGCAAAGAAGGCATGGGTCAAGGCGACTTCAAACTGCTGGCCGCCTTGGGCGCCTGGCTGGGTTGGCCCGCTTTGCTGTCTCTGGTCTTGATCGCCTCGATCACGGGCGTGGTGGGCGGGTTGATCTTGCGCCTGCGCCAACGCATGTCCGAAGACGGCTATATTCCTTTTGGTCCTTTTTTGGCCTTGGCAGGTCTTTGGGTCATGGCCTTTGGCCCCCTGCCCGGCTTGACCGTTTGACACCATGAACACCTTCAGAGTTTGGCGCATTGGCTTGACGGGCGGCATCGGCAGCGGCAAAAGTACCGTGTCCGGCATGCTGGCCGCACGGGGCGCCGCCGTGATCGATGCCGACGCGATTTCACGCAGCCTGACCGCGCCTGGCGGCCGGGCAATCGCCCCCATTGTCCAAGCCTTTGGGCCGGACATGATCGACGCCCAGGGCGCGATGGACCGAGAGGCCATGCGCAAGACCGTTTTCCAGAATCCCGAAGCCAAAAAGCAGCTCGAAGCCATCGTCCACCCCCTGGTTGGCCAGATCACGGCTGAACAGGCCCAGGCGGCCATGCAAAGCGGTCACCGCGTGCTGGTGTTCGATGTGCCCTTGCTGGTGGAGTCAGGTGAACGCTGGCGCAAGCAGATGGACCGGGTGGTGGTGGTGGACTGCGACCCCGACACCCAGCGCCAACGGGTCATGGCCCGCAGCGGGCTGGCTGCCGAAGAGATTGACCGCATCGTGGCCCTGCAAGCGACGCGCCCACAGCGACTGGCTTGCGCCGATGTGGTGATCTTCAACCAAGGCCTGAGTCTGGTCGAATTGGAGGCCCAAGCAGCCCAAGTGGCTGCTGACTTCGGGCTATGATGTCGGCACTGGAAAAAGCCGCGTGATACTGTACGAATACCCTTTTAACGAACGCATCCGCACTTACCTGCGGCTGCAGCAACTGTTCAACCGCCTGGGCCAATTGATGGGTCGTACGCAGGCTTTGGACCACCATTTCGCACTGACCACCTTGTTCGAGATCATCGAGGTGGCCTCGCGTTCTGAACTCAAATCCGATGTGCTCAAAGACCTGGAACGCCAAAAGCAGCTCTACAACGGCTACCGTGGCAACCCGGCCATCTCGGAAAAAGCCTTGGATGGCCTGATCGCCCAGCTCGACGATCACTTTGAAGCGCTCAACCAGATCAGCGGCAAGATCGGCCAAAGCCTGAACGACAACGACTTCCTGATGGCCTTGCGCAGCCGCGCCGTGATCCCAGGCGGTACTTGCGAATTCGATTTGCCCGCCTACCATGCCTGGCAGCACCACGACGCCGCCAGCCGCGCGCAAGATCTGTCGCAATGGGTCGCGCCTTTTGGCCCTTTGGCCCAAGCCGTCAAGTTGCTGCTGCAAATGCTGCGCGAATCTGGCAGCAGCCAGAAGGTCATGGCCACAGCCGGTCAGCTGCAACAAAACCTGCCCCAAGGGCGCACTTTTCAGTTGCTGCGCCTGACATTGGACCCGGCCATGGGCATTACCCCTGAGATCAGTTGTAACCGCTTGCTGGTGGTGATCCGCATGATGCGCCAACACCACGATGGCAAATTGGTGGCCACCACCGATGACGTGCCCTTCGAGATGACTTTGTGCGCATGAGCGGCTCGAAGCAAACTCAGGAATTCGAGCCCCGCAAGGTGCGCTGCCCTGCTTGCGCAGGCACCAGCCTTTACAGCGCCCACAACCCTTATCGCCCGTTTTGCAGCGCCCGCTGCAAGGGGGTGGACTTGGGGGCCTGGGCCAGCGAAGAATTCAAACTGCCCGACGACACCCCTCCCGACGAGCCCTTTGGCGATCCACGTTTGCAGTGAGGGTCCCGGAACCTTTCGAGACTCAGGCGTGCGTGGCCTGTGTGAACTGACGCTCTTCGGCCAACCAAGTCAACACAGGGATGGTACCCGGCAGCACAGGCACCACGGCCACAGGCAAGGTCTGCCAAGCGTGTGATTGCGCTTCGCGCATTTGCAACTCACCCTGCCAGTCCCACACCTTGCAAAAGTGCAGTCGCACCAGCGCATGGGGGTAATCGACCATCTGGGTTTTCCACACCTGCGCTTGCCCGATGGTGATGCCCAGCTCTTCTTGCAGCTCCCGGCGCAGTGCCTGCTCAACCGACTCGCCGGCCTCGAGTTTCCCGCCCGGGAATTCCCAGTAGCCTGCATACACCTTGCCCTCGGGGCGCGAAGTCAGCAAAAACTGGCCATCGGCTTGCATCAGCACACCCACCGCCACATCCACCACGGCGCGCTCAGCCTGGCCTGCAGTCAGGTCTTGCCGCTCGCGCTCGCCATCGGCGACCAGCAAGTTTGCGCTCATGCGCGGTCCGATTGGCGGCCCATCATGTCGCGGGCAAACTGGTAAGCCACACGGCCACTGCGCGAGCCGCGCTCCAAAGCCCAGAGCAGCGCGTCAGGGCGTGCGGCCTCGATTTGAGCGGGCGTGGCCCCCAAAGCGCTGAGCCACTGGCCTGCGATGGTCAGGTACTCGTCTTGCGAGAAGGGGTAGAAACTGATCCACAGGCCAAAGCGCTCAGACAGGGAGATTTTTTCTTCCACGCCTTCGCCCGGATGCACTTCACCATCTTCGGTGTGTTTGTAGGTGAGGTTCTCGCTCATGTACTCGGGCAGCAGGTGCCGGCGGTTGCTGGTGGCGTACACCAGCACATTCGGGGTCGAGGCCGCCACCGTGCCGTCCAAAATGGACTTGAGCGCTTTGTAGCCCGGCTCGCCGTCTTCAAAGCTCAGGTCGTCGCAATAGACCACGAACTTCTCGGGCCGACCCGCCACCACTTCGATGATGTCGGGCAGGTCGGTGAGGTCCTCTTTGTCCACTTCTATCAAGCGCAGACCCTTAGGCGCATAGGTGTTCAGGCAGGCCTTGATGAGCGAAGATTTCCCGGTGCCGCGTGCGCCCGTGAGCAGCACGTTGTTGGCCGGATGGCCATGCACAAACTGCTCGGTGTTGCGCTGCAGCTTTTCCTTTTGGTCGTCGATTTCCTTGAGGTCGGCCAAGGTCATGGCCGCCACGTGGCGCACCGGCTCCAGCACGCCGTGGCCCGATGAGCGCTTGCGGTAGCGCCAGGCAATGGCCTGCGTCCAGTCGGGGGCCGACAGGGGTTGGGGCAAGACCGATTCGATGCGGTCCACCAGCTGGCTGACTTTGGCCAGCAGTTGGTCCAGGGCTGAAGGAGCAGGAGAGTTCATGAACGGTAGTCCGCGTTGATGGTGACGTAATCGTGGCTGAGGTCGCAGGTCCACACGGTGTCGCTGGCGTTGCCGCGGCCTAGGCCCACGCGCACGGTGATCTCACTGCCTTTCATGACACGCTGACCATCTTCTTCGCGGTATTCGGCGCGGCGGCCACCCTGCGAGACTACATGCACATCGTCCAGATGCAGCTCAATCAGGCCCTGGTCCAGGTCGTCAATCCCGGCATAACCCACAGCGGCCAGAATGCGGCCGAGATTGGGGTCGCTGGCAAAAAAAGCGGTTTTGACCAAGGGCGAATGCGCGATGGCATAGGCCACCTGACGGCATTCCTCGCCCGTGCGGCCGCCTTCAACCTGCACCGTGATGAACTTGGTCGCACCCTCCCCGTCACGCACGATGGCATGGGCCAGCTGGCGAGCCACTTGCATCAAGCCTTTCAGCAGGGCTTGGCCATCCGCGGTGTCCAGCGCGGTGATGGGCGCGTGACCGGCCTGGTGCGTGGCGATCAGCATGAAGGAGTCGTTGGTCGATGTGTCGCCGTCGATGGTGATGCGGTTAAAAGACCCATCGGCCAACTGTTTGGCCAAAGCAGGCAGCAAGGCTGGGTCGACACACGCGTCGGTGGCCACAAAGCCCAGCATGGTCGCCATATTGGGGCGAATCATGCCTGCGCCCTTGCTGATGCCAGTGATGCTGACCGTTTTGCCGCCCACTTGCACCTGCACGCTGGCGGCTTTGGGCACGGTGTCGGTGGTCATGATGCCTTCGGCCGCCGTGGCCCAGTGGTCGGCTTGCGCGTCGGCCAAGGCAGCTGGCAAGCCCGCCACGATACGGTCCACAGGCAGAGGCTCCATGATCACGCCGGTCGAAAACGGCAGCACTTGTGCGGGGCTGCAGTGCAGCAAGTTGGCCAAGGCCTCGCAGGTTTGCCGAGCATGGGCCAGGCCCGGTGCGCCCGTGCCGGCGTTGGCGTTGCCCGTGTTGATGACCAAAGCCCGAACGGCGCTGCTTGCGGCCAGGTGCTCACGGCAGACCTGCACAGGGGCCGCGCAAAAGCGGTTGCTTGTGAACACACCCGCGACGCTGGCGCCTTCGTCCAACAAAAACACGGTGAGGTCTTTGCGGTTGGCTTTGCGCACACCCGCTTGGGCGATGCCCACGCGCACGCCCGCGATGGGGCTCAGTTGTGCAGGGTCCATTGGGGGCAAATTCACGGGCATAAACATCCTTCAGGAAAACACAGGGTATTTCAGTGGGCTCACAGACAAAACGGGCCGAAGCCCGTTTTGTTGATGCGCTGCCATCAAGCCAGTTTGCCGTGGCAGTGCTTGTATTTTTTGCCACTGCCGCAGGGGCAAGGTTCATTGCGGCCCACAGGGCCAAAAGCCGGTGGCATGCCGGCCATGTCCGCGGACACGGTTTGGGGCTGACCGGACTCGTCAGGGGCGCTGTAGGTCACGTTGCTGATCTGCTCCGCACGCTCTTCGATGTCCTGGGCGGCCTGCTCGATCTGTTCGCCCGAGTCGATGCGCACAGTCATCAATGTCTTGGTGACTTCGTTCTTGACGGCGTCGAGCAACTGTCCAAACAACTCGAAAGCTTCGCGTTTGTATTCTTGCTTGGGCTGCTTTTGCGCATAGCCACGCAAGTGAATTCCTTGGCGCAGGTAGTCCAAAGCGCTCAGGTGTTCACGCCAGTGTGTGTCGATGCTTTGCAGCAAAATCATGCGCTCAAACGAGGTGAAATTGTCAGCACCCACGTTGTCGAGCTTGGCTTGGAAATGGGCGTTGGCAGCAGCCACCACCATCTCGAGAATGTCTTCGTCGGTGATGGCGCTGGAAGCCTGTACCTTGTCCTGCAAATTGAGCGTGAGCAACCACTCGTCGGTCAGCACCTTTTCCAAGCTGGGCAGGTCCCACTGCTCTTCGACCGTCTCGGCAGGCACGTATTGGCGCACCAGATCGGTGAAACAGCCTTCGCGCAAGGCGGTGATCTGACCGTTCAAGTCGTCGGCATCCAGAATGTCATTGCGCTGCTGGTAAATCACCTTGCGCTGGTCGTTGGACACGTCGTCGTATTCGAGCAGTTGCTTGCGGATGTCGAAGTTGCGCGACTCCACCTTGCGCTGGGCGCTTTCGATGCTGCGCGTGACAATACCCGCCTCGATGGCTTCGCCCTCGGGCATTTTCAGGCGGTCCATGATGGAGCGCACGCGGTCACCCGCAAAGATGCGCATCAGCGGATCGTCCAGGCTCAAATAAAAACGCGATGAGCCGGGGTCACCCTGGCGCCCGGATCGGCCGCGCAGCTGGTTGTCGATCCGACGCGACTCGTGGCGTTCGGTGGCGATGATGCGCAAACCACCCAAGGCCTTGACCTGCTCGTGCACGACTTTCCATTGCTCGCGCAATTCATTCACACGGGCTTGACGTGCCGCTTCGGACAGTGCTTCGTCGGCTTCCACTGCCTGGATGTCTTTTTCGATGTTGCCACCGAGCACAATGTCGGTGCCGCGGCCGGCCATGTTGGTGGCAATGGTGATCATGCCGGGACGTCCGGCCTGGGCCACGATGTCCGCCTCACGGGCGTGTTGCTTGGCGTTGAGCACCTGGTGTGGCAGTTTTTCCTGCATCAACAACTGGGCAATCAACTCCGAGTTTTCAATCGAAGTGGTGCCCACCAACACCGGCTGGCCACGTTCATGGCATTCACGGATGTCGGCAATCGCGGCCGTGTAGCGCTCCTGGGACGTCTTGTACACGCGGTCGAGCTGGTCTTCACGTTGGCTCTTGCGGTGCGGCGGAACGACCACGGTCTCTAGGCCATAGATTTCCTGGAATTCATAGGCCTCGGTATCGGCCGTACCGGTCATGCCGCCCATCTTGTTGTACAAGCGGAAATAGTTCTGGAACGTGATGGAGGCGAGGGTCTGGTTTTCGGCCTGGATCTGCACGCCTTCTTTGGCCTCGACGGCCTGGTGCAAGCCATCGCTCCAACGCCGTCCTGTCATCAAACGCCCGGTGAACTCGTCGACGATGACAATGTCACCTTCTTGCACCACGTAGTGCTGGTCACGGTGGTAGAGGTGTTGCGCACGCAATGCGGCGTTCAGGTGGTGCATCAGCGTGATGTTGGCCGGATCGTAGAGGCTCGCGCCTTCCGGGATCAGGCCCATCTGGGCCAGCACAGCTTCGGCTTTTTCATGGCCGTCTTCGGTCAAAAAGACCTGGTGTGATTTTTCATCCACCGTGAAGTCGCCCGGCGAGATGATGCCCTCGCCTGTGCGCGGGTCGGCCTCGCCTTCCTGGCGGGTGAGCAAAGGCACCACCTGCTTCATCGACAGGTAGGTGGCTGTATGGTCTTCGGCCTGACCGCTGATGATCAGCGGTGTTCGGGCCTCGTCAATCAGGATCGAGTCGACCTCGTCGATGATGGCGTAATTCAGGGGGCGCTGGACGCGGTCACGGGCTTCGTAGACCATGTTGTCGCGCAGGTAATCAAAACCGTACTCGTTGTTCGTGCCGTAGGTGATGTCCGAGTTGTAAGCGGCTTGCTTTTCTTCGCGGGACATTTGGGCCAGGTTGATGCCCACCGACAAGCCCAGAAAGTTGAACAGCTTGCCCATCCAGCGGGCGTCGCGGCTGGCCAGGTAATCGTTCACAGTCACCACATGCACGCCCTTGCCCGCGATGGCATTGAGGTAGGCAGGCAGCGTGGAGGTCAAGGTTTTGCCCTCGCCCGTGCGCATTTCGGCAATCTTGCCGTTGTGCAATGCAATGCCGCCAGCCATCTGCACATCAAAGTGCCGCATCTTCATGACGCGCTTGGAGCCCTCACGCACCACGGCAAAAGCTTCGGGCATCAGGGCGTCGAGGGTTTCACCTGCCGCAAATCTGTCACGAAAGCTCTGGGTCTTGTCACGCAGCGCATCGTCGCTCAGTGACTCCAGCCCGGCCTCCAGGGCGTTGATACGCTCCACTGTTTTGCGGTATTGCTTGAGCAGGCGGTCGTTGCGGCTGCCGAAAATTTTGGTGAGGAATGGGATGGCCATGTCTACAAGATCCACCTTCAGCCCAAGGCTGAGAAACAGACCGTCTATCCTGTCTAGTAAAAGGGTTCAAAACAAACCAGGCCTGCGGGTTTCACCCCCATGCCCCCGGCTGGCCCCCACGGAGGTCAGCGCAACCCGATGATTTTAGCCTCTGGCCAAGCCCGTTTTCCGCATTCCGAACCCAGCCTTGCCGGCTGCCGGATAATGACTCGTTCCACCTCCACCATGCAAAGACGACACCAAGCCATCCCCCTGCAGCAAGCCGCGCAAGAGTCCCCCACGTTTGCACGTTTGGCCGATCTGGTGCGTGAGTCGTCTGCACGTTTGCAAGCGATTCGCGGCTTGTTGCCTGCGCCTTTGCGGGCCAGCGTGCAGGCCGGCCCCCTCGAAGACGGCTGCTGGTGCCTGTTGGTCAGCTCCAACGCGGTGGCCGCCAAAATGCGACAGCTCCTGCCAGCTTTGCAGGCGCATTTGTCGATCAAGGGCCTCGGCGTCACATCGATCCGCATCAAGGTTCAAAACCGGGTGCCTTGATCGGGCCGATTTGCGGGTGTTGTGCCAGCATATGGCACCATGAAAAAAGGCCCTGATCGTGGATCAGGGCCTTTTCTGTTTTTTGGTGCCGCTTGTCGGATTCGAACTGACGACCTACCGCTTACAAGGCGGGTGCTCTACCAACTGAGCTAAAGCGGCACGGGGTAGATTCTAACGTGATCCCGGTCGGTCTCCGGACTGGGTCGCGTTAATTTTTTCACTTGACCCGTTTCAAGGCAGGGCGCGTGGGGCTGGGCTGGGGTGGGGTGGGCTCTTCGCTCTCACCATCGGTCGCTTCCTGCACGTTCACAGCGGTCAACGTGGGCGCAGAACCTGCGTCTTCGTCACTCACAGGGAACGCCATGCCTTGCCCGTTCTCACGGGCATAAATGGCCATGACGCGGTGAATGGGTACCATAATGTCGCGCGGCTTGCCGCCAAAGCGGGCTTTGAACTCGATGAATTCATTGCCCAGCTTGAGCGAACTGGTGGCATCCATGCTGACGTTGAGCACGATCTCACCGCCTTGCACGTATTCACGCGGCACCTGCACAGAGGGGTCCACCTTGACAGCCACGTAAGGCGTGAAACCGTTGTCGGAGCACCAGTCGTACAGGGCCCGAATCAGGTAGGGGCGCGTGGAGGGCAGTTCGGTGCTGCTGATCATGGTGGACTTCCCCGAATTTACTTGCGCATGACCTTCTCAGAAGGCGTCAGGGCTTCGATGTAGGCAGGGCGCGAGAAGATGCGTTCAGCGTATTTGAGCAAAGGTGCTGCGTTCTTGCTCAGCTCAATGCCGTAATAGTCGAGACGCCACAGCAGAGGGGCGATGGCCACGTCCAGCATGGAGAAGTTGTCACCCAGCATGAACTTGTTCTTCAGGAAGACAGGTGCCAATTGGGTCAAGCGGTCGCGGATGTGGGCGCGGGCTTTCTCCAGTGCTTTGTCGTTGCCTTTGAGGGCTCGGTTTTCCAGCGTCAGCACATGGGTGAACAGTTCTTTTTCGAAATTGAGCAAGAACAGGCGCACACGGGCGCGGTCGACCGGGTCACCGGGCATCAGCTGGGGATGAGGAAAGCGCTCGTCGATGTACTCGTTGATGATGTTCGACTCGTACAGGATCAGGTCGCGCTCGACCAGAATCGGCACCTGCCCGTAAGGGTTCATCACATTGATGTCTTCGGGCTTGTTGTAGAGGTCCACGTCACGGATTTCGAAATCCATGCCTTTTTCGAACAGCACAAAACGGCAACGGTGGGAAAAAGGGCAAGTGGTTCCGGAATAAAGCACCATCATGGTGGAGGCTCCTCAAAAAATCAAAAAGAGTGGAAGGCCCCAAGGCCTTCCACTCCACAAGACCCGGCCCCAAAGCCGGGTGAAAGATCAATTACTTGACGTCTTTCCAATACGCAGCGTTCAGACGCCAAGCGATGAAGGTGAAGAAGGTCAAGAAAATCAGAACCCAAACACCGATGCGAACGCGGGTGTTTTGGGCTGGCTCGGCCATCCACTGCATGTAACCCACCAGATCGCCAATCGCTTGGTCGTACTGCAAGGGGGTCATGGTGCCAGGCTTGACTTGTTTCCAGCCCGAGAAGATTTGGACTTTATGGCCATGCTCTTCTTTTTCTGTGTAAACCGGTTCGCGCTCACCTTGCAACTCCCACAGGGGGTTGGGCATGCCCACGTTGGGCATGGCCAGGTTGTTCCAGCCCGTGGGCTTGGTCTCGTCGCGGTAGTAAGTGCGCAGGTAGGTGTAGAGGTAATCCGCACCCGTGCCACCGTGGCCTGAACGCGAACGGGCCATCAGGGTCAAATCAGGAGGGTTCTTGCCGAACCAGTCTTTGGCCTGGACCGGGTCGATCGTGGCTTTCATGGTGTCGCCCACTTTTTCAGTGGCAAACAGCAAGTTGTCCTTGATCTGTTGCTCGGTCAAACCGATGTCTTTGAGGCGGTTGTAACGCATGAAAGCCGCGGAGTGGCAGTTCAGGCAGTAGTTGACGAACAACTTGGCGCCGTTTTGCAAGGCGGCCAGATCGTTGGTTTTCTTGGGCGCTTTGTCCCAGGCGATACCGCCACCAGCGGCATGGGCACCGGCCATCAGACCGAGGGCCATCACAAAGCCCAGTGCGAGTTTCTTGAGGTTTTTCATGTTCTTGAATCTCCGTGATCTCAGTGAGGCGTGAAGGTCACGCGGTCAGGAACGGGCTTGGGCGTACCGAGCTTGCTCCACCAAGGCATCAACAGGAAGAAGCCGAAATAAAACAGGGAACCGACTTGCGACACACGCTCACCAATGGGTGAGGGTGGCTGTACACCCAAATAGCCCAAGATCAAGAAATTGATCACGAACACGGCATACATGTACTTGTGCCAGTCAGGACGGTAGCGGATGGACTTGACGGGGCTGTAATCCAGCCATGGCAAGAAGAACATGATGATCACAGCACCGCCCATGACCACCACACCCCAGAACTTGGCATCAATGGCCAACATCAGGGCAGAGATCACCACCGCAGCGCCAATGACCGCACCTTTGAGCAGTGTGGGCAGTTTGCCTTTGGCCACAGCCAGCACGGCGCCCACCAGCACGCAAGCGATCAACACATACATCATCTCGCTGGTGATGGCGCGCAGCATGGAGTAATACGGCGTGAAGTACCACACGGGGGCAATGTGCAAGGGCGTGGTCAAGGGGTCGGCCGGAATGAAGTTGTTGTACTCCAAGAAATAGCCGCCGAACTCAGGCGCGAAGAACACCACCGCGGTAAAAGCCATCAAGAAGATGCTGACCGAGAAGATGTCGTGTACGGTGTAGTAAGGGTGGAAAGGAATGCCGTCCAATGGGTTGCCACGTGCGTCTTTGGGCGCATCGGGTGCCTTGATCTCCACACCGTCGGGGTTGTTGGAGCCCACTTCGTGCAAAGCAATGATGTGGGCAACCACCAAGCCCAAGAGCACCAAAGGCACGGCAATGACGTGGAAGCTGAAGAAACGGTTCAGGGTGGCATCGCCCACCACGAAGTCGCCACGGATCAGCAAAGCCAAATCAGGGCCCACGAAAGGAATGGCCGAGAACAAGTTCACGATCACCTGAGCACCCCAGTAGGACATCTGGCCCCAAGGCAGCAGGTAACCCATGAAGGCTTCGGCCATCAGGCACAGGAAAATGGCGCAACCGAAGATCCAGACCAGCTCGCGTGGCTTGCGGTAGCTGCCGTAGATCAAGCCACGGAACATGTGCAGGTAGACCACCACAAAGAAGGCGGATGCGCCAGTGGAGTGCATGTAGCGGATCAACCAGCCCCAAGGCACATCACGCATGATGTACTCCACCGAAGCGAAGGCCAAAGCGGCATCTGGCTTGTAATGCATGACCAAGAAAATACCGGTCACGATTTGGATCACGAGGACCAAGAGCGACAGAGCACCGAACACATACCAAAAATTCAAATTTTTGGATGCGTAGTATTCGGACAAATGGTCTTTGTAAAGCTTGGACAACGGAAACCGGTTGTCAACCCAATTGAGGAGCTTTTCGCCAGCTGGCGCGTTGGGTGAGATTTCTTTGAATTGAGCCATGTTGTTCTCCATCAGGCCTTCTTGTCTTCACCAATGATCAACTTGGTGTCCGACAGGTACATGTGCGGAGGCACTTCAAGGTTGTCAGGCGCAGGCTTGTTCTTGAAGACGCGGCCAGCCAGGTCAAACGTCGAACCATGGCACGCGCACAGGAAACCGCCATTCCAGTCATCGGGCAATGAAGGCTGGGGGCCTGTGGCAAATTTATCGCCTGGCGAGCAACCCAAGTGGGTGCAAATGCCCACAGCCACCATGATTTCGGGCTTGATGGAGCGGTGTGCGTTTTTGGCGTATTCGGGGGTGGGGTAAGCGTTACGGTCCGAAGCAGGGTCGGCCAGCTGACCTTCGATTTTCTTGAGGGATTCGAGCTGCTCGGGCGAGCGCTTCATGATCCAAACGGGCTTGCCGCGCCATTCAACCGTGAGCTTTTCGCCCGGGTTCAAAGCGGAAATGTCCACTTCTACGGCCGCACCAGCCGCTTTGGCTCGTTCGGAGGGTTGAAAGCTGCTGACGAAGGGGGTGGCCACAAAGCCAGCGCCTACGGCACCTGCGCAACCGGAGGCAATCAGCCAGGTCCGTTTGCTGCTGTCGACTGGGGTGTCACTCATGGGAATCCTCTAGCGAGTCGTTATCAGGGTCAACCCGAGATTGTAGCGGAGTGAAACAAACAACCGACTGACAAGACCCCTGTTGGCATGATGTTGCGTCACAATCGGTCGCTTCGGTTCAAATTTAGGAGTTATAGAGATGACATTTGCTCAAGAATTAAAATCTTTTGCCGTAAAAGGCAACGTCATGGACCTGGCCGTCGGCGTCATCATAGGCGGCGCTTTTGGCAAGATCGTCGACTCGGTGGTCGGCGACCTGATCATGCCGCTGGTCAGCCGTGCTTTCGGCGGGCTGGATTTCTCCAATTACTACCTGGGTCTGGCGGGTCAGGCGGCCGGTTTGTCTTTGGTTGAAGCCAAAAAACTCGGGGCCGTCTTCGCCTACGGCAGCTTTCTGACGGTGGCGCTGAACTTCGTCCTCCTGGCCTTCATCATCTTTGTGATGATCCGCCAGATGAACCGCCTGACGGCCGCCAAACCCGAACCAGAGGCGCCGGCGGCAGCGCCCATCACCCCCGAAGACGTTTTGTTGCTGCGCGAAATCCGCGACAGCCTTCAAAACAAAGTTTGAAACGCCCCACCGGTCAGTGCGCCGCGCTGACCATCTGGCGTGCCATGCGCAGCGCCTGGATCAAGCTGCTGGCATCCGCCACGCCTTGACCGGCCAAGTCCATGGCGGTCCCGTGGTCCGGGCTGGTCCGGATCAGGGGCAGCCCCAGGGTCACATTGACGCCCTGCTCCACCCCCAAGTACTTGACGGGGATCAGGCCCTGGTCGTGGTACATGGCGATGACCACATCGAATGCCCGATGGCCATCGGCCCGTTGCCGCGCCCGCATGAACACCGTGTCAGGCGCGTAAGGGCCATGCACATCCAACCCCTCTTGGCGCGCCAACGCCAGACAGGGCTGAAGAACGTCTATTTCCTCTCGGCCAAACAAGCCACCCTCGCCCGCATGGGGGTTGACACCCGCCACGGCGATGCGCGGTCTGCGGCCCAGCACAACACGCAATGACGCATCGGTGATGCGCAAGGTCTCGAGCACCCGCTCCAGCGTGACGGCCTCCAGCGCATCGCGCAGCGACAAATGGATGCTCACCAGCACCGTGCGCAATTCGTCGTTGGCCAGCATCATGCGCACCGGCATTTGGGCCACCGACACACCCAGATGTCTGGCCGCCTCGGCTTGCAGCAACTCGGTGTGGCCCGGGTACTGGTCATACGGGGCGCCTGCAGCATGCAAAGCTTCTTTGTGCAAAGGCGCGGTGACCAAGGCCGCCACCTCGCGCCGCAAGGCAGCCCGGGTGGCCCATAGCACCGCTTCACCGGCCAATTGGCCTGCTCGGGCATCGATTTGTCCCCAAGGCAAAACCGGGGCCACAGGCACCACCTGCAACACAGGCAAGCAGCGCGGGGGCACCTGCAGGGCTTCTTCGGGCGTCTGAATTTCGCAAACAGGGAAAGTCGGGGTCGCTTGCACCAAGGCCATGGCGCGGCGCATCAAGCCGACATCACCCGCCACAAAACAGCCTTGGGTCAAGTCAGGGGCAAGGCACCAGGCCCGCGCCACAATTTCAGGGCCAATGCCGCATGGGTCGCCCGGGGTGAGGACGATCGGCCGCTCAGTGAGGGGGGGCGACAAGTCGGTCTGGGGTGTCATGTGGAGGGCCTCAAGCCGGGTTGTCGATCTCGATGAAACGGTGCTGCAAACCCAGCTCTTGCGCCACACGTGCGGCCAAGGCCGGGGCGCCATAACGCTCGGTGGCGTGGTGGCCGCAGGCCAGAAAGGCCACGCCAGTTTCACGCGCCAGATGGGCTTGGGGCTCCGAAATTTCACCGGTGATGAAAGCGTCCACGCCCTGAGCAATGGCCGCTTCAAAATAGCCTTGCGCCCCGCCACTGCACCAAGCCACACGGCGAACCGGCCGATCGCTGCCACCCACGCAAACGACCGACCGTCCAAGCATCGCCGCCACATGGTCGGCCAAACCTTGGGCACCGGACCAAGTTTGCGTCCCAGTCCCCACAAAACCCAGGTCTTGTTCGCCAAAGCGCCCATCGGCTTGCAGGCCGAGCACGCGGGCCAGTTGGGCGTTGTTGCCCAGCTCCGGATGGGCATCGAGCGGCAGGTGGTAAGCAAACAGGTGGATGCCATGCGCCAGCAGCAAGCGCAGTCGCTCGCGCATCCAACCCGTGACGCGCCCATCCTGGCCACGCCAGAACAAGCCGTGGTGCACCACGATGGCGTCGGCTTGGGCGTCAATGGCGGCCTCTATCAAGGCCCGGCTGGCGGTGACGCCACTGACGAGCAAATGCACATCGCGGTCGCCCTCGACCTGCAAGCCGTTGGGGCCGTGATCGCGGAACTTTTCGGGTTGGAGCAAGGCGTCGAAGGCCTGGCCCAGAATTTTGGCGTGGGTCATGGCGAAAGGCTTTCTGTCTGGGTGAGCTATTGTGGCGCAAGGCAGCTGTGCCCCTGCGTCGAATCAAGCACAATCTGCACCATGAAACGTTACTGGCTTTTATTTTCGCAATGGGTGACGGTCTTGCTGGCCGTGTGGTTTGTGGTGGCCACCTTGCAGCCCGAGTGGCTGCGCAGCGCCAAGCGTTCGGCCGATGGCATGACTTTGCTGCAAGCCCCCATGGGCGCGCCACTCAGCCGCCCCGCAGGCAGCTTGAGTGCACCTGCACGCCTGGCCTCACCCGCTGTGGTCAGCATCAACACCAGCAAAGCCAAAAGCCAGAACCCCCATGGCCAGGACCCCTGGTTCCGATTTTTCTATGGGGAACAAGAAGAACAAAACCCAGCCGGCTTGGGCAGCGGGGTCATCGTCAGCCCAGAAGGCCACATCCTGACCAACAACCATGTCATCGAAGATGCGGACGACATCGAGGTGGTGCTGGCCGATGGCCGGCGCGCCGCCGCCAAAGTCATCGGCACCGATCCCGACACCGATCTGGCGCTGCTCAAAATCAGCCTCGACAAATTGCCTGTGATCGTTTTGGGGCAAACCCAAGAGCTGCAAGTGGGCGATGTGGTGCTGGCCATTGGCAACCCGTTTGGTGTGGGCCAAACCGTGACTTCGGGCATCGTCAGCGCTTTGGGGCGCAGCCAGTTGGGCATCAACACATTCGAGAACTTCATCCAAACCGACGCCGCCATCAACCCCGGCAACTCGGGCGGTGCGCTGGTTGATGTGAATGGCCACCTGATGGGCATCAACACCGCCATCTATTCCCGCTCGGGCGGCAGCATGGGCATTGGTTTTGCCATCCCGATTTCCACGGCCAAGCAGGTGATGCAGGATCTGCTGAAAAACGGCAAGGTCATCCGGGGCTGGATCGGGGTCGAACCTCAGGACATGTCGGCTGAACTGGCCGCCAGCTTCGAACTGCCCAAATCCGGCCAGACTTTACCCCTGGGCGTGGTGATCACGGGCGTGCTCAAGAACGGACCCGCCGCTGCCGCAGGCGTTCGTCCGGGTGATGTGATCGTCAAGGTGGCAGGACAACCCGTGCGCAACGTGTCAGAACTCTTGACCCAAGTGGCTGGCCTCCAACCCGGCGTTCCGGCCGAAGTCCACATCTGGCGTCGACAAGGCGAAGTCAATTTGCGCTTGACCCCGGCAGAGCGACCTGCCGCCAAGACAAGAAAGTAAGGACGCCCGCAACGCGGCCTGAGAGATGCACGGTGCACCATGACAAAGAGGCCCGCAGGCCTCTTTTGTTTTGGTGATCCCCAAAACGCTCAGGCCGGGGTATCGGGCTCTTGTGGCGCTTGGGTGTGCTTGATGAAAATTTGTGCGGCCCAAATGCCCAACTCATACAGCAAGCACATGGGGATGGCCAGCGCCAGCTGAGACACCACATCGGGCGGGGTGACCACGGCCGCGATCACAAAGGCCAAGACCACAAAGTAGCCCCGAAAATCCTTGAGTTTTTGAATGCTGACCACACCCATGCGGGCCAACACCACCACGGCCACGGGCACCTCAAACGCCAGACCAAAGGCCAGGAACATCGACAGCACAAAGCTCAGGTAAGCCTCGATGTCAGGCGCAGCGGTGATGCTTTTGGGCGCAAAGCTTTGGATGAAGCTGAACACCTGGCCAAACACAAAGAAATAACAAAAAGCCACGCCAATGAAAAACAGCAGTGTGCTCGACACCACCAAAGGCATGACCAGCTTTTTCTCGTGGCTGTAAAGACCCGGCGCAATGAAGGCCCAGACCTGGTACAAGACCACCGGCAAGGCGATGAGGAACGCGCTCATCAGCAAGATCTTCAGGGGCACCATGAACGGCGAGATGACCGACGTGGCGATCAAGGTGGCGCCTTTGGGCAAATGCACCACCAAGGGCGCAGCCAGGATGTCGTACAAATTGCCTGGGCCCGGGTAAATGGCCAAAGCTGCGGCAGCGACTGCAACAGCAGCCACCGCCCAGATCAAGCGGTCGCGCAGCTCGATCAAGTGCGCCACAAAAGGTTGCTCAGAACCTTTGAGTTCGTCGTCGGGCTGGGAGGGGGTATCGGACATGGCGGGGTCGGTTGGACGGTGCGCACACAAAGTGCGCGAGCGTCACAGGGAATTGAGGGGCTTGGGCCGGTAACGGGCCACGCGTGCAGCACCCGAAAGCGCTTTGGTGCGCACCCCCGAGCGGGCTTTGTACCACTGCGGCATCGCGCCACGCTTGAGACGCCAGTTTTTGTCGGGGCGAACGTAATAAGGCGGTGGCGGCTCGATGGCGGGCAGATCGCTGTTCAGCCCAGCTGTGGTCTCGGACCAGTCCTTTTCAAAATCAGAAGCCGTGGTCTGGACGGTTTGCTCGACATCGCGGGCCGCCGTCTCCATGGTCTCTTTCATTTTTTTGAGCTCTTCCAGGTCCATCGAGCGGTTGACCTCGGCCTTGACGTCCGACACGTAGCGCTGCGCCTTGCCCAATAAAGTGCCCAAGGTACGGGCCACTTTGGGCAGTTTTTCGGGGCCGATGACGATCAACGCCACCACCCCAATGAGTGCCATTTTCGAAAAACTTAAATCCAGCACAGTGCGGCGCTCGGTCGTTCAAGAATGCACGTGTTCAAGACTTGGTCTTGGCTTCGACGTCGATGGTGGTCTTGTCGGCCTGGGCCGTGGTCGAAGCGGTGACCTGACCGGCCACGGGCGCTGCCTCGTCTTTGGTGCCGCCCTCTTTCATGCCGTCCTTGAAGCCCTTGACAGCGCCGCCCAGGTCGGAGCCCATGTTCTTGAGCTTTTTGGTGCCGAACACCATGACCACGATCAGCAGCACGATCAGCCAGTGCCAAATGGAAAAAGTACCCATGAATATCTCCTAATGATGTTGGGATTCTAAGGGGATCGACACCCGGTATCGGATCGGCCCTGAGGAAGGAAGGATTTGGGGTGGGAAAGCGCTGTTTCAACCCCTGAGCCAGGGGCGCGGCCCGCCCATGACGTGCATGTGCAGGTGGTGCACTTCTTGCCCGCCCTCGCTGCCGTTGTTCACCACAATGCGGAAACCGCCATCCGGGTAAGGGTTGCAACCCTCTTGCAAAGCCAGCTTGGGGGCCAGGGTCATCATGTGCCCCATCAAGGCGGCGTGCTCGGGGGCCAGATGCATCATCGATGGGATGTGCAGCTTGGGGATGATCAAGAAATGGATGGGCGCCCAAGGCGCGATGTCGTGGAAGGCGAAGACATGCTCGTCCTCGTGGACTTTGCGCGACGGGATTTTGCCCGCGATGATTTTGCAAAAAAGGCAGTTGTCGTCGGTCATGGCTTGGTCGGCTTCAAAGTCAAAAAAATCAGTCGGTCACTGGGCGCTGCCCGTTCAGGCGTACCATGCCCAGCACGATGCGGTACAAAAACCAGATGGAAATGGCCACCCAGGCCAGCCAGCCTGGAAAAACAAAAAAAAACCACAGCGGCAAGGTCAGCAGGTACAGCAAAGCCGCCCAGATCACCGTGCGGACACGGTAGCTGAAATGCGCGCGCTCCCAACCCACTGCATCGCCTTTTTTGACCAGGTCAATGATGAGTGCCACCACCAGCAAGGCCGGGCCCATCTGCGCCCCCGGAATCACGGCGCTCACGGCCACGATCAGGTGCAAGATGTAGCTGACCCAGCTGATGGTATGGGTGCTGTCGTCCAGTGCTTGCTCATTCATGGTTCATTCCCCCAGGCGCTCACGTTCCTGCACTTTGCGCAAAGCTTTTTCCTCCAGCCCGCTCAGGCCCTCACGACGGGCCAGTTCGTTGACCACATCCGCTGGCGTCAGGCCATAGTGGGCCAGTGCGATCATGCTGTGAAACCACAAATCGGCCACCTCGTAGACCAGCTTGGATGCATCGCCGCCGTGGTCCACGTCTTTGGCGGCCATCACGGTTTCAGTGGCTTCTTCACCGATCTTCTTCAAAAAAGCGTCTGGGCCCTTGTGCAGCAATCGTGCGACATAACTTTTTTCGGGGTCGCCACCGTTGATGGCCTTGCGGCTTTCGATGATGGCGGCAAGGCGCGCCAAAGTGTCTTCGGAAGACGGGGCCAAGGTGTCGGTAGAACTCATCGCGTTCACTTGTAAATGGTTTCAGGGTCCTTCAGGACCGGGTCAGTCGCCTGCCAGCCATCGGGCTGCAAGCTCTGGAAAAAGCAACTGTGGCGGCCCGTATGGCAAGCGATGCCCGGCTCGTGCCCCAGCTGTGTGACTTTGAGCAGCACCACATCGTTGTCGCAATCGATGCGGATGTCGTGCACCGTCTGCACATGGCCCGACTCTTCGCCCTTGAACCACAGCTTGCCACGCGAGCGGCTGAAATACACCGCCCGCTTGAGTTCAGCCGTCTTTTGCAGCGCCTCGCGGTTCATCCAGGCGAACATCAGCACGTCGCCACTGCTTTGTTCCTGGGCGATGACCGGCACCAGGCCTTTGTCATCCCATTTGATTTTGTCGAGCCAGTTCATAGGGGAGTGATCTTAATCCGTACGCACTGACCTATCGGCCAAGGCCTTCAAAACTCAGTAATGCAGCCTTGATTAGGCGATTTGCAGCTGATCCCTCTCAACACGATAGACCATGCGGTGCTCTTCGTTGATGCGGCGTGACCAAAAACCAGAGAGCGCATGCTTCAAAGAATTAGGTTTGCCTCACTGCGCGGAAACAGCCAGAACCACCTTCGGGTTTGTACGAGCAATTGCAAGTAGCGTGCGCGCTGCACCGCTTGGCTGCTTTCGTCCTTGCTCCCATCCTTGGAGCGTCCGCACGGAGACGCCCAGCAAGTTGGCGAACTGAGATTGAGACAGGCCAGTGGCCTCTCTTGCTTCTGTGGCCGACGAGATCACAACCTTGCCTTTGCCTGCCTTCATGTCTTGGAGTGACCGAAGAATCTCAGCACCAATGTCTCGCTTCGCTTCAAACGCAGCGATTTCGGATGAATTCAGCTTCTTAGATTTCGAGGACACGACGAATCTCCTTGAGTGTGGTGAGTGAGATGTTTTCTGACTCTGACTTCGCATAAAGAGTGAGGAGATAGATCTCGCCAGCTTCGTTTCGAGCGAGGTATACGATCCTGACCCCTCCAGACTTACCTGCCCCCTCACGTAGCCATCGAACTTTGCGTACACCGCCTGAGCCGCGAACCACAGCGCCGGCTTCAGGGTTCTGTGCAATGAAAGATGCGAACTCGGCTCGTTCATCTTCGTCCCAATATCTGGGCCACAGCTTCTGGAAAATGGGGCTTTCGACGACGGTCAGCATGCTGCAACTGTACGCCTAAAGCGCATAGCCGTCAACGGACGTTTCTGTCAGATCGAACGGAAAGCCACGATGCGTTCAAGCGTGTTGACGCAGACCGAACACTGACCAATGGGGGTGCAGTCCAGGCCGAGGCCTCACCCTCGGGAGATGGGGCTGGCCAATGTGGAAGCGTTTTTGAATGAGCGTTACAAACGCACGGGAATACCGCGCTCCCGCATCCGCTCTTTCGCCTGCTGCACCGTGTATTCACCGTAGTGGAAGATGCTCGCCGCCAGCACCGCATCCGCGCCGCCAATGCTCACGCCGTCCGCCAGGTGGTCCAGGTGGCCCACACCACCGGATGCGATCACGGGCACGCTCACGGCGTCACTCACGGCGCGGGTCAGTTGCAGGTCAAAGCCGCTTTTGGTGCCGTCGCGGTCCATGCTGGTCAGCAGGATTTCGCCTGCGCCGTATTCGGCCATTTGGGAGGCCCAGGCCACCGCGTCCAGACCCACGTTTTTGCGGCCGCCATGGCTGTACACGTCCCAGCCGGGGCCCATGGCTAAGCCATTCGCGCCGATGCGCTGCTCGTCTTCCGCGCTGCGGCGCTTGGCGTCGATCGCGACCACGATGCACTGGGCGCCATATTTGGCCGAGGCGTCGCGGATGACCTGCGGGTTGGCAATGGCTGCCGAGTTGAAACTGGTTTTGTCTGCGCCGGCGTTGAGCAAGCGGCGCACGTCTTCCACGGTGCGCACACCACCGCCCACCGTGAGTGGGATGAAGACCTGGCTGGCCACGGCTTCGATGATGTGCAAGATCACATCGCGCCCATCACTGGTGGCGGTGATGTCCAAAAACGTGAGTTCGTCAGCGCCCTGCTCGTTGTAGCGGGCGGCGATTTCCACCGGGTCTCCGGCGTCGCGCAGTTCGACAAAATTGACGCCCTTGACCACGCGACCACCGGTCACGTCCAGGCAAGGGATGATGCGTTTGGCGAGCATGGCGACTTCTCTTATGGGGAATTGTTCAGGGATTCAGCACTTGCAAGCGCTGCCAGCCCGCCCAGCGCCCGCCCGCAGGCAAGGTGATGGGGGTGTAGACCTGCGCAGCTTCGACGCACAGCATGTGGCGCCAGCCGTCATCGGGCATGTCGGCCAGGCGCTTGCACAGGTCTTGCGCGGGGTTCCAGACCACGGTGTGGGCCCAGCTGGGGCTCTGGCTGATCTGCAGGGTCTGGTTCAGCGTCAAGGGATTCGTTGCAGCTTCGTACACGCGGTCAAATTCGGCGGCAAAGCGGAGCATGTCGGCCGCTTGCGCATGGGTGTCGGTGAGCGAATCCCACTCCGCTTGACCGCCCAGGCCCTGCAGCGAGGCTTGCGTCACATCGGGCACGGCCAGGTAGGTGTGCAGTGCGCCCGAAAACGCCAAGGGCTGAGCGTCGGTGTTGTGGATGTTCAGGGTCAGCTGCACAGCGCCTGGGCGCATATCGATTTGCAGCAGCGCTTCAAAGGATTGCGGCCACCACTGGCGGGTCTGGTCCTTGTCTTTCAAGCGCAGCGTGAGGCGGGCATGGTCATCGGTCAGTTCAGCAGCGTCGGCCTGCCAAGCCACATTGCGGGCAAAGCCGTGTTTGGGCAGGCGCTCGGCCAGGGGGCCGCGTTGGTTGAACTGCGGAAAGCACACCGGCACACCGCCCCGAATGGCGGCTTGCCCGTCCACACTGCTTTGGGGGCTGAGGTACAGGCGCTCTTGCCCGCCCGACACCCAGGACAACACATGCGCCCCGTGCAGCGCCACCTGCAAGCGGTCGCCTTGTGGCAGCGTCAACTCGCAAGCGGGCAGGCCTGCGTACGCGGTGTCGCGACAAGTGGCCTGAGCGCGCATCTGAAAAGGTCAGCCGTTGAGTTCGTCGGCGCGTTGCTGCGCCAAGGCGAAGTCGAGGTCGCCCGAATACACGGCGCGGCCGCAGATCACGCCTTCCACGCCTTCGTCTTCGACAGCGCACAACTGCTCGATGTCGGCCATGTTGGACAGGCCACCCGAGGCGATCACGGGGATGGTGAGGGCTTGGGCCAGCTTGACGGTGGCGTCGATGTTGATGCCGCTGAGCATGCCGTCGCGGCCGATGTCGGTGTAGATGATGGACTCGACGCCCCAGTCTTCGAACTTCTTGGCCAAGTCCACCACTTCGTGGCCGGTGAGCTTGCTCCAGCCGTCGGTGGCCACTTTGCCGTCCTTGGCGTCCAATCCGACGATGATGTGGCCGCCAAAGGCGGTGCAGGCGTCTTTCAGGAAACCGGGGTTTTTGACGGCAGCGGTGCCGATGATGACGTAGCGCAGGCCGCTGTCGATGTATTTTTCAATGGTGTCCAGATCGCGGATGCCGCCGCCCAACTGCACCGGGATGTCGTCGCCCACGGCCCTGAGGATGGACTTGATGGCGCCAAAATTTTGGGGTTTGCCTGCAAAAGCGCCGTTCAGATCCACCAGGTGCAGGCGGCGTGCGCCCTTTTCCAGCCAGGTGCGCGCCATGGCAGCGGGGTCTTCGCCAAAGGTTGTGGCTTGGTCCATATCGCCCTGTTTGAGGCGAACGCAGTGGCCGTCTTTGAGGTCAATGGCGGGGATCAGAATCATGGCGAATTAAAAGGAGCTGAGGGGCTGAGAAACGGCAGTGAAAACTTCTCAAGGCTGCCAGTGGAGGAAATTGCGGAACAGGGCCAGGCCTTGGGCCGCGCTTTTTTCGGGGTGAAATTGGGTGGCAAAAATGTTGTCACGGGCAATGGCGCAGGCAAAGCGGCCGCCGTAATCGGTCTGGGCCGCGCTGTGCGCCGGGTTGGCCACCTGGGCGTAGTAGCTGTGCACAAAATAATACCAGCTGCCGTCCTCCACGCCTTGCCACAGGGCGTGCGTTGGGCTGTCTTGCCAGACCTGGTTCCAGCCCATTTGTGGCACTTTGTAGCGGGTGCCGTCAGGCTGGATGTGTCCGGCCAGATCGAACTTGACGACCCGCCCGGGGATCAGGCCCAAGCCTGGCGTGTCGCCCTCGTCGCTGTGGTCCAGCAGCATTTGCATGCCCACGCACACACCAAACAGGGGTTTGGTGGCGGCGGCGTCAAGCACGGCGGCGAGCAGGCCCGAGTCGCGCAACTCGCGCATGCAGTCGGGCATGGCGCCTTGCCCCGGCAAGACCACGCGGTGCGCATCGCGCACCACTTGCGGGTTCGACGTCACGGTGACCTCGGCATGGTCCACGCTGGAGGCGGCGTGCATCACCGCCTGCGCCACAGAGCGCAGGTTGCCCATGCCGTAATCGACCACTGCAACGCGGTTGACGCTCATGTTCAAAGGCTTCCCTTGGTGGAAGGGATGACCCCCACCGAACGCGGGTCGAGCTCAAGTGCAGCACGCACGGCACGGGCAAAGGCCTTGAAAATGGTTTCACACTGGTGGTGCGCGTTCACGCCCTTGAGGTTATCGATGTGCAAGGTGCACAGCGCGTGGTTCACAAAGCCCTGGAAGAACTCATAAACCAGTTGTGTATCGAGCGTGCCCAGCGAGCCGGAGGTGAAGTTCACCTCCATGTGCAAACCGGGGCGACCCGAAAAGTCCACCACCACCCGGCTGAGTGCTTCATCGAGCGGCACATAGGCGTGGCCATAACGGCGAATGCCCTTCTTGTCACCCAGGGCCTGCGCAAACGCTTGGCCCAAGGTGATGCCAATGTCTTCGACCGTGTGGTGACCGTCGATGTGCAGGTCACCTTCGCAGGCGATGTCCAAATCGATCAAGCCGTGACGGGCGATCTGGTCGAGCATGTGGTCCAGAAAACCGATGCCCGAAGCCAGCTTGGCCTGGCCCGTTCCGTCCAGGTTCAGGGCGACGCGGATGTTCGTCTCAGCGGTTTGGCGTGTGACGGCTGCGGTGCGGTTCATAAAGAAGCTTTCAGAGCGGCGAGGAGTTGGTCGTTTTCTGCGGCGGTGCCCACCGTCAGGCGCAAGCAGTTGGCCAGCAATGGGTGCATTTTAGAAATGTTCTTGATCAGCACGCCGTGGGCCTTCAAACCCTCGAAGGTTTGGGCCGCATCGGGCACGCGGGCCAAAATCATGTTGGCCTCGCTCGGAAAGGGGGTCACGCCAGGCAAGGCGGCCAGCGCAGTCAACAAACGGGTGCGCTGCTCGCGCAGGTCTTTGGCCTGGGCGGCGAACACCTCGGTGTGCTCCAGCGCAAACAAAGCGCATTCGCAGTTGAGCACACTGATGTTGTAGGGCGGGCGCACTTTGTCGATCTCGGCCACCAACGCTTTGGGGCCGATCATGTAACCCAAACGCACCCCGGCCAAACCGAATTTGCTGAGCGTGCGCATCAACAGAACATGCGAATGCCGCGCGATACGGTCCGCGTAGCTGCGGCTGGCAAAGGGCTGGTAGGCCTCGTCCATCACCACCAGGCCGCCTTGCGCGCCTTGGGCGAGCACGATTTTTTCAATCGTTTCGTCGTTCCAGAGGTTGCCCGTGGGGTTGTTGGGGTAGGCCAAGTAGACGATGGAAGGCTTGTGCTGGGCAATGGCGGCCAGCATGGCGGCTTCGTCGAGTTCAAAGTCGACCGTGAGCGGCACACCGTGGAAAGCGAGGCCTTGCAACTGGGCGCTCATGGCGTACATGACAAAGCCAGGCAAAGGGGACAGGATGCTGGCACCGGGTACGTCGCAGGCCAGCGCCAGCAGCGAGATCAATTCGTCCGAGCCGTTGCCCAGCATGATGTCAAAGCCTTCGGGCATGCCTGCGTAGGCCGCGAGCGCATGGCGCAAATCGTTCACGCGGCCATCGGGGTAGCGGTTGAGCGCCAAAGCACCCAAGCGCTCGCCCAAAGCTTTTTGCAGATCAGCGGGCAAACGGTGCGGGTTCTCCATCGCGTCGAGCTTGACCATGCCCACCGAGTCTTGGATGGCATAGGCGTGCATGGACTGCACATCCTGGCGGATGCGTTGCATCAGTTGGGGGCTCACTGGGGTGGTGCTCATTGGGGGTCTCGCATGGGCGGCACAGGGTTCAGGCGCAATTCGGCGGCGCGGGCGTGGGCTTGCAGGCCTTCGCCATAGGCCAGCTCAGCGGCAATGCGGCCCAGTGTTTGCGCACCGGCTTCGCTGACCTCGATCAGGCTGCTGCGCTTTTGAAAGTCGTACACCCCCAAAGGCGAGGAAAAACGCGCCGTGCCACTGGTGGGCAGCACGTGGTTGGGGCCCGCGCAGTAGTCGCCCAAACTTTCACTGGTGAACGCGCCCAAAAAGATGGCACCTGCGTGGCGCAGCAGCGGCTCCCAGCGGTGCGGGTCGCGGCTCGAGACTTCGAGGTGCTCGGGCGCAATGCGGTTACTGATGGCGCAGGCTTCTTCCATGCTGCGTGTCAGGATCAAGGCGCCCCGGTCGTTGAGCGATTTGGCGATGATCTCGCGCCGGGGCATGGTGGGCAGCAGGCGATCGATGGCGGCCTGCACTTGCGCAATGTAGGCCGCATCGGGGCACAGCAAAATGCTTTGCGCCAATTCATCGTGCTCGGCTTGGCTGAAAAGGTCCATCGCCACCCAGTCGGCAGGCGTGCTGCCGTCGGCCAAGACCAAAATTTCGCTCGGGCCCGCAATCATGTCAATGCCCACGGTGCCGAACACCCGCTTTTTGGCGCTGGCCACATAGGCGTTGCCCGGGCCGGTGATTTTGTCGACCTTGGGGACGGTGGCAGTGCCGTAAGCCAAAGCCCCCACCGCTTGCGCGCCGCCCACGGTGAAGGCGCGGCTCACGCCAGCCACACAGGCGGCGGCCAGCACCAAGGGGTTACGCAAGCCTGCTGGCGTGGGCACCACCATGATGATCTCTTGCACCCCGGCCACATGGGCCGGAATGGCGTTCATGAGCACCGAAGAGGGGTAAGCGGCTTTGCCACCGGGCACGTAAATGCCCACGCGGTCCAGCGGTGTGACTTTTTGGCCGAGCAGCGTGCCGTCTGCATCGCGGTAGCTCCAACTCTCGCCAGAGGCTTTTTTCTGAGCCTCGTGGTATTGGCGGACTCGGGCGGCGGCGGCTTGCAGGGCTTCGCGCTGCGCTGCAGGCAGGCTGTCCAAGGCAGCTTGCAACTCCGCTTGGGTGATCTCCAAGGCCTTCACATCGGCGGCTTGCAGTCCATCAAAACGCTGGGTGTACGCCAGCACCGCCGCATCGCCACGCTGCTGCACATCGGCCAGGATGTCGGCCACGCGCTGCTCGATGGCGGCGTCGGTGTCGGCAGACCAATGCAGGCGGGCCGCAAAGGCCGCTTCAAAACCGGCGTCCGCCGTGTTCAGCTGCAGGGGTTTGGCTGGGAGACCCATGTTCAGTCTTTCTTCACGGCACCGGCAAAGGCGTCGATGATGGCGCGGATCGGTGCCTGCTTGAGCTTGAGCGCGGCCTGGTTCACCACCAGGCGCGAACTGATGTCCATGATGCGCTCGACTTCAACCAAGTGATTGGCCTTGAGTGTGTTGCCCGTGGACACCAAGTCGACGATGGCGTCGGCCAGGCCCGTGAGGGGCGCCAACTCCATGCTGCCGTAAAGCTTGATCATGTCCACGTGCACGCCCTTGGTGGCAAAAAAGTCGCGCGCAATCGCGGTGTACTTGGTGGCCACTTTCAGGCGCGAGCCTGTGCGCACCGCACGGGCGTAGTCGTAGTCGGCGCGCACTGCCACGCTCATGCGGCATTTGGCGATGTTCAGGTCCAGCGGCTGGTACAAGCCCTGCCCGCCGTGTTCGATCAGCGTGTCCAAGCCCGTCACGCCCAGATCGGCGCCTCCGTATTCCACATAAGTGGGCACATCGCTGGCGCGCACCAGCACCACTCGCACGTTCGGCTGGTTGGTGGGCAGGATCAACTTGCGAGATTTCTCGGGGTCCTCGAGCACCTCGATGCCTGCGGCCAGCAGCAAGGGTAAAGTTTCGTCAAAGATGCGTCCTTTGGACAGGGCCAGCGTGATCATTTCACCCTTTCGATGTCGGCGCCGAGTGCGCGCAATTTGGCTTCCATGCGGTCATAACCGCGGTCCAAGTGGTAAATGCGTTCGACGGTGGTTTCGCCATCGGCCACCAAACCGGCAATCACCAAACTGGCCGAAGCCCGCAAATCGGTGGCCATCACCGTGGCCCCCGAGAGCTTGGGCACGCCCTCAATCACAGACACCTTGCCGTCGATCTGGACGTGCGCGCCCAACCGAACGAGTTCGTTGACGTGCATGAAACGGTTTTCAAAAATCGTCTCCGTCACCTTGCTCGCGCCCTGCGCGATGCAGTTGAGCGCCATGAACTGGGCCTGCATGTCGGTCGGAAAGCCTGGGTATTCGGTGGTGCGAAAGCTCTGGGCTTTCAGGCGACCGTCGGCCTTGACGCGGATGAAGTCCACACCCGCTTCGATGGTGGCACCGGCATCGCGCAGCTTTTCGATCACGACTTCCAGATGGTCGGCGCGGCCGTGGCGCAACACCACATCGCCGCCCGTGGCAGCCACAGCGCACAAAAAGGTGCCCGCTTCGATGCGGTCGGCCACCACCTGGTGATGACAACCGTGTAAGCGGTCCACACCCTGAATGCGGATGCGGCGAGTGCCGTGACCCTCGATCTGCGCGCCCATTTGGATGAGCATCTCGGCCAAATCGGGGATTTCAGGCTCTTGCGCGGCGTTTTCGAGCACCGTCTCACCTTCGGCCAAGGCGGCGGCCATCAAGAAGTTTTCGGTGCCTGTGACGGTGACCATGTCGGTGGTGATGCGCGCGCCTTTGAGGCGGGTGCGGCCAGCGGGCAAACTGGCCAGCATGTAACCGTGGTCCACCGTGATCTGCGCTCCCATGGCTTGCAGACCCTTGATGTGCTGGTCCACAGGACGCGAGCCGATGGCGCAGCCACCGGGCAAGGACACCTTGGCGTGGCCAAATCGGGCCAACAAGGGCCCCAGCGCCAGCACCGAGGCGCGCATGGTTTTCACCAACTCATAGGGCGCTTCAGGGTTGTTCAAAGCCCTCGCGTCCAGCGTGACGCGACCGTCTTCGTGGTGCTCGGCCGTCACGCCCATGTTGCGGATCAGCTTGAGCATGGTCGAGACGTCTTGCAGGCGCGGCACATTGGCCAGCGTGACGGGCTCGGCGCTCAGCAATGCGGCGCACAGCTCGGGCAGGGCGGCGTTTTTGGCCCCCGACACCTCGAGCGTGCCTTGCAGGCGGTGGCCGCCGCGAATTTTCAATTTATCCATGGATCAGGTCGGTGCGTTGCGGCCCGGGGGCCTTCGGTTCATTTTGCCTGCGCAGCCCATTCGGCGGGCGTGTAGGTTTTCATCGACAAGGCGTGCACCTCGTCGGTGTGCATTTTTTGGCCCAGCGTGGCGTACACCCGTTGGTGCCGCGCAATGGGGCGCATGCCATCAAAGGCGTCGGACACGACCACGGCGCTCCAGTGGCGGCCATCGCCCTCCACCGTGAGGTGGGTGCACGCCAGGCCTGCGGCGATGATGGCTTGAAGTTGCTCAGCGTTCATGGGGGTATTAGCTTCGGATTTTGTAGCCGATGCGCAAAAGGTGAAGGGTCAGACCACTGATGGCCGCCAAGGCAGTGCCGACCACGGCCAAACTGAGCCAGGGGGACACATCACTTTGGCCAAAAAAGCCGTATCGGAAACCATCGATCATGTAGAAAAACGGGTTCAGGTGGCTGAGTTTTTGCCAAAACGGCGGCAAGGAGTGGATGGAATAGAACACACCCGACAAAAAGGTCATGGGCATGATGATGAAATTTTGAAACGCGGCCATTTGGTCGAATTTTTCAGCCCAGAGCCCGGCAATCACGCCCAAGGACCCCATCATGGCCGCGCCCATGATGGCAAAGGCCAAAATCCACAACGGGTTCACAAAAGTGATGTTGACCATCCAGCCTGTGATGACGAACACCCCCAGACCCACCGCCAAACCCCGCACGATCGACGAACCCACATAGGCCACAAACCAGCTGCGGTGCGACAAAGGGGTGAGGAGCAAAAACACCAAGCTGCCCATGATCTTGCTTTGCACCAGGCTCGACGAGCTGTTGGCAAACGCGTTTTGCAGCACGCCCATCATCATCAGGCCCGGCAGCAAAAACGAGGTGTAGGCCACCTGGTCGTACACCTTCACATGGTCTTCGAGCACATGGCCAAAAATGAGCATGTACAGCACCGACGTCAGCACGGGCGCCGCCACCGTCTGGAAAGCCACCTTCCAAAAACGCAGCACCTCTTTGTACAACAGGGTTTGCCAGCCGGTCATGCCAGGGCTCCCGAGGCGGTTTGTTTGCGGTTCATGACTTCCAGGAACACATCTTCCAGATCGGCCTGGCGAATCTCCACATCTTCCACAACCAAGCCCGCCGTGCGCAGGGTGGCCAGATGGTTTTCGATCTCGACCGCGTTGTGCACCGGCAGCTGCACGATGCGGCCGGTGACGCGGGCGATGGCCGCCACGCCAGGCGGCAAGTCGCCGTCGAGCTTGAAGCGCAGCACCTGGCTGGTGGCCGAGCGCAGCAAGTCGGATGTGCGCTCCAGCGCCAGCAACTGCCCGCGCTTGAGCATGGCGATGCGCCCGCACAGGGCTTCGGCTTCTTCGAGGTAATGGGTGGTGAGCAAGACGGTGTGGCCTTGCTTGTTGAGTTTGGCGATGAACTGCCACAGGGTCTGGCGCAGCTCCACATCCACCCCGGCCGTGGGCTCGTCGAGCACGATCACACGCGGCTTGTGCACCAAGGCTTGCGCCACCAGCACGCGGCGCTTCATGCCGCCCGAGAGTTGGCGCATGTTGGCGCCCGCCTTGTCGCTCAGGCCCAGGCTGTCCAGCAATTCATCGATCCAAGCGTCGTTGTGCTTGACGCCAAAATAGCCCGACTGGATGCGCAGTGACTCACGCACCGTGAAAAAAGGGTCAAACACCAGCTCTTGCGGCACCACGCCCAGCAGGCGGCGGGCAGCGGCGTAATCGGTCTGCACATCGTGGCCATGCACCAGCACGCGCCCTGTGGTGGGGCGACTCAGGCCGGCCAGGGTGCTGATCAGGGTGGTTTTGCCCGCGCCATTGGGGCCAAGCAGGCCGAAAAACTCGCCCTCCTCCACATCGAAGCTGATCTGGTCGAGCGCTTTGAACGCGGCTGCGCCCGCCTGTTTGGCCGGGTAGATCTTGGAGACGGATTGGAATGAGAGCGCTGGCATGGGAGAAGGCTATTTTAAGTGCTGGCCTGCAGTCACCGGGGACGAGCCTGCAGATCGGCCCCAAAAGCGTTGGCAACCGCTCACTCAGTCGGGCTGGAGCAGGTCCATCACCCCATACAAACTGGCCAGTTCACGCAAGCGCGGCGTCATGCCCACCACCCGCAAAGCACTGCCTTTGGCAGTCACCGCCCGGCGCAAGCCCAACAAAACGGCCAGCACCGAAGAGTCGAACTCGGCCAAGGCCGAGGCGTCCAGCGCCACCTCAGGCGGCCAGGCTTGCGGCGATTGGGACCATTGCGACGCCCATTGCGCCAGACAAGCATCGGCTTGGTCGTGCAGCAAGGTGGCGGGCAGTTTCAAGGGGGTCATGTCACACCGGATCAAGAGGCTTTGGCGTTGGACTTGTTGCGTGCGGCCAAGCTGGCGATCAACGCATCAATGCCACCGGCATTGATCTCTTTGGTGAACTGCGTGCGGTAGTTTTCGATCAACCAGACGCCCAGGACATTCAGATCAAAGATCATCCAGCCAGCGCCTTCGCCCGGGGTTTTTTCCAATCGGTAGTCGAGTTGGATCGGGTCACCTTTACCGCGCACCTCGGTGTTGACCACCAGATTTTTGTCTTCTTGGCCGGCACGCAGAGGCTTGACCACCACCACCTGATCGCTGACCTGACTGAGCGCACCCGAGTAGGTGCGGACCAGCAAAATCTTGAACTCTTCCTGCAGGCGTTTTTGTTGATCAGGCGTGGCTCTGCGCCAGGCAGGGCCGGTGGCCAGAGCGGTCATGCGACGGAAATTCACATGTGGCATCAACTTGACATCCACCAACTGGATGATCTTGTTGACCTCGCCGTTGCGCAAGGACTTGTCGGCCTTGATGATGTCCAGGGTCTCGGTGGTGATGCGTTTGATGAAAGCATCAGGGGCTTCGTCTGCAGCCCAAGCAGGTCCCATGTTGGACAACAAAGCGACGGCAGAGGCCATCACCAGCAGATGGCGGCGCGACAAAAGCAAGGAAATCATCTTTTTCATGGGTGCACTATACGGTCAGCAGCCTGGGCTCTTGTGAACAACTGTAACAAGGCACAGGGCCGCTTTCATGGCCTTGACTCAGGGTTTTCCAGATTCGGTGTAGTCAAAATTGGCTGGGGGATTGCCGTCATGCACGTCGTTCTCACGCTTTTGCAAATAAGCATCCCGCACGAACGAATAGGGGTCCAGCGCGGCAGCCTTGATGACATCCAACGTCTGCAGCAAACCAGCGCGAACATCCAGCACGCGGGTCACGGACAACACATTCCGGGTGGCGGAGTCGTTGAATTGCTGAACCGCATCCCCCTTCATGTCCAAAGGCGTGGCCAAAGTGTCCCGCAAGGTGGAGGGTCCAAAAATGGGCAGCACCAAGTAAGGTCCGGGCTGGACACCCCAATAGCCCAAGGTCTGACCCAAGTCTTCCTTGCGCTTTTCAAGTCTCATCTCGGTAGCCACATCCAGGACACCGCCCAAACCCAAAAATGTGTTCACGGTGATGCGCATGAAGGTTTCAGCCGTGGCCTGTCCTTTCAACTGCAAGGCGCTGTTGGCCATGGACCAGACGTCGCCGATGTTGCCCAGGAAATTGTGAATCCCTGTGCGAACCGGGCTGGGCAGCACCGTGACATAAGCCTTGGCTGCGGGCTGGATCGCCATGACGTCCAGCGCATCGTTGAATTGGTAAACACTGCGGTTCATGGTTTCCCATGGATCGCGTGGATCAGGATTTTTGACAGTGGCACAACCTTGCAATATGAGCAAGACGCAGCCCACCAGCATCAGGCTGATGCGTCGGGTCGAGAAATTCATGGCTCTTGACTTTCTGCCGCAGGTTTTTCTGCCTGGCTGTAAAGGAATTGGCTGATCAGGTTTTCCAAAATCACCGCCGACTGGGTCGATCCGATCTTGTCGCCTGCCACCAGATTTTTCTCTTCCGCACCTGGCGACATGTCCAGGTACTGCTCACCCAGCAAACCGCTGGTGAGGATTTTCAGGGAACTGTCTTGGGGAAAACCATGCTCGGACTGCAAGGCCAGCGTGACTTTGGCCTGAAAGGATTCGCCGTCGAACTCGATTTTCTTGACCCGTCCGACCACCACCCCGGCACTCTTGACGGCCGCACCGGGCTTGAGCCCCCCGATGTTGTCGAACTTGGCCGTGACCTCGTAATCCTTGCTGAAACTCCAAGTCAGCAGGTTGGCCGCCTTGAGCGCCAAAAAGAGCACGGCGACAGCACCGAGCAGCACAAACAAACCCACCCACACATCATTTTTTGAACGTTGCATGCCGTCCTCCTCAAATGCTGAACATCATCGCGGTCAGGATGAAGTCCAGTCCCAACACCGACAAAGAAGAAACCACCACGCTGCGGGTGGTGGCGCTGGCCACACCTTCAGGCGTGGGCTTGGCCACATAGCCTTGCAGCAAGGCGATGAAGGTCACGGCCACGCCAAACACCACGCTTTTGATGATGCCGTTGCCCACGTCCTTGAACACATCCACGCCGCCTTGCATCTGACTCCAGAACGACCCCGCGTCCACGCCAATCAACAAAACACCCACCACATAGCCACCCACAATCCCCACCGCGCTGAACACGGCCGCGAGCAAGGGCAAAGCGATGATGCCGCCCCAAAAACGCGGCGCCAAAATGCGCTGCACCGGGTCGACCGCCATCATTTCCAAAGCGGTCAGCTGCTCGCCCGCCCGCATGAGACCGATCTCGGCCGTGAGCGATGCACCGGCACGGCCTGCAAACAACAAAGCGGCCACCACCGGGCCCAACTCACGCACCAAACTGAGGGCCACGAGCAAACCCAATGCCTCGGCAGAGCCATAACGCTGCAAGGTGTAGTAGCCCTGCAGACCCAGCACAAAGCCCACAAACAAGCCCGACACGGTGATGATGGCCAGGGAATAGTTGCCCAGGAAATGCACCTGGTCGCGCACCAAGCCAAAACGCTTGAGCGCCGCACCCGACATGCCCAGCAACTTGAAAAACAAACGCGCGGCAAAGCCCCAATCGGCCATCAGTTGGCGGGTGGATGCGCCCAAAGCGCCCAGCATGGCGGTGATCATGCCGACCTCCGGCCATAGTCTTGCGCGGCCGTGGGCGCCGGGTAATGGAACGGCACGGGACCATCGCTGAGCGCATGCACAAACTGGTGGATCAGCGGGTCGGTGCTGGCCCGCAGCTCCGCTGGTGTCCCCTGAGCTGCCACGCCGCCATTGGCCAGAATGACCACATGGTCGGCGATTTCAAAAGTTTCGTTGACATCGTGCGACACCACCACGCTGGTGATGCCCAGGCTGTCGTTCAAGCGGCGGATCAGCCGCGCCGCCGTACCCAGCGAGATCGGGTCCAGACCGGCAAAGGGCTCGTCGTACATGATCAAGTCGGGGTCGAGGGCAATGGCGCGGGCCAAGGCCACGCGCCGGCTCATGCCACCAGAAATCTCGGAAGGCCTCATGTCCCTCGCACCGCGCAAGCCCACCGCATCGAGCTTCATCAGCACGATGTCGCGGATCAGGTCTTCGGACAAGTGGGTGTGTTCGCGCAAGGGAAAGGCCACGTTGTCGAACACACTCATGTCGGTGAACAACGCACCGAACTGGAACAGCATGCCCATGCGACGTCGTGCCGCATACAACTCGGGTTGGCGCATGGGGGTGATGTCCTCGCCATCGAACAAGAGCTGCCCATGGCTGGCCCGGATTTGCCCACCAATGAGGCGCAGCACCGTGGTCTTGCCGCCCCCCGATACGCCCATCAAGGCCGTGACTTGTCCTCGCGGCACATTGAAGCTCAGATGCTTCAAGATGACACGGTCGCCGTACCCGAAAGTCAGGTCGCGCAGTTCAACAAGTGGCGGTGGTGTGGATGTGGCGTTCATGAAAGACAAGAGCCGGATGGATCCGGCTCTTGTGGTGCTAACTCACCCGGATCGGCGCTGTGCCGTCCTTCGGGTTTAAGGGATTTTACCTACAACCGGACCCGCTCAGCGTGGCAGATCGCTTTTCCCCATCAAGAATTCGTCCACGGCGCGGGCTGCTTGACGGCCTTCGCGGATGGCCCACACCACCAAGGACTGACCCCGGCGCATGTCGCCTGCGGCAAAGACCTTGGCCACGTTGGTGGCATAGCCCCCCGTGAAGTCGGTGCTGGCCTTGGCGTTGCCACGGGCGTCCTTGTCAATGCCAAAGGCGTCGAGCACCGTGGCGACCGGGTTGGTGAAGCCCATGGCCAGCAAGACCATGTCGGCTTTGTATGCCTTCTCGGTGCCGGGCACTTCAACCATCTTGCCGTCTTTGAACTCGACGTGCACGGTTTTCAGACCGGTGACTTTGCCCTTTTCGCCCATGAACTCCTTGGTGGAGATGGCGAACTCGCGCTGGAGCAGACCTTTTTCGGCGCTTTCGTCGTGGCTGGAGCTGGTGCGCAGCTTCATGGGCCAGTAGGGCCAGATCATCGCCTTGTTTTCTTTTTCGGGCGGCTCGGGCATCACCTCGAATTGGGTCACGCTCACGGCGCCATGGCGTGTGCTGGTGCCCACGCAGTCGCTGCCGGTGTCGCCGCCACCGATCACGATGACGTTTTTGCCGTCAGCGCGCAGCTGGCCTTTGAGCTTGTCGCCCGCGTTGACCTTGTTTTGCTGGGGCAGGAATTCCATCGCGAAATGGATGCCGTCGAGGTCACGGCCTGGCACAGGCAGGTCACGCGACTGCTCGGAGCCGCCTGTGAGCAGCACCGCGTCAAAGTCTTTTTGGAGCTGCTCGGCGCTGATGGTTTCCTTGGCCCAGTTGGTGACCTTGGAGTCCTTGGGCCATTCACCCACCAGCACGCTGGTGCGGATCTTCACGCCTTCGGCTTCGAGCTGCTGCACGCGCCGGTCAATGTGCGTCTTTTCCATCTTGAAGTCGGGGATGCCGTAACGCAGCAAGCCACCCACGCGGTCGTTCTTTTCGAACAAGGTCACATCGTGGCCGGCGCGTGCCAGCTGCTGTGCGGCAGCCAGGCCAGCGGGGCCCGCGCCAATCACAGCCACGGTCTTGCCGGTCTTGACTTTGGCAGGGCGGGGCGTGACCCAGCCTTCGGCCCAAGCGCGGTCGATGATGGCGTGCTCGATCGACTTGATGCCGACGGCGTCGTCGTTGAAGTTGACCACGCAAGCGGCCTCGCACGGTGCGGGGCAGATGCGGCCGGTGAACTCGGGGAAGTTGTTGGTGCTGTGCAGCACCTCGATCGCGTTCTTCCAGTCGCCTTCAAACACCAGATTGTTGAAATCGGGAATGATGTTGTTGACCGGGCAGCCGTTGTTGCAAAACGGCGTGCCGCAGTCCATGCAACGCGCTGCTTGTGTTTTCGACTGCTCGGGCGTCAGTCCGATCACGAACTCGTTGTAGTTCTTCAAGCGCTCGACCACCGGCTTGTAGCCTTCTTCGATGCGCTCGAATTCCATGAAACCTGTGATTTTTCCCATGATGTTTCCTTAGATTCTTGACGTGGGGCTCAGGCGGCAACGGGCTGAGCAGCTTTGGCCGCCTTGCGTGCGTTGATCTCGCCCAGAGCGCGCTTGTATTCGTTGGGGAACACCTTCACGAATTTGGCGCGGGCGGTGGCCCAGTTGTCCAGCAACTCACGGGCACGCTGGCTGCCAGTCCATTTGTGGTGGTCTTCCAGCAGTTTCTTCAGCTGCGCTTCGTCGGCCTGATCGCGGTGCCAAACCTTGCGGTCCACTTGCGCTTCCTGCTCGGCCACAGTCAGTACTTTTTCCATGCTGACCATGGCGGTGTTGCAGCGTGAAGCGAATTCACCGTCTTCGTCGTACACATAAGCGATGCCGCCGCTCATGCCGGCGCCGAAGTTGCGGCCGGTCTTGCCCAAGACCGCGACAGTGCCGCCGGTCATGTATTCGCAGCCGTGGTCGCCTGTGCCCTCAACCACCGCTGTGGCCCCGGACAGACGCACGGCAAAACGCTCACCGGCCACGCCCGCAAAGAAGGCTTCACCTGTGGTCGCGCCGTACATGACGGTGTTGCCCACGATGATGTTTTGCGAGGCCACGCCACGGAACTCCAAGCTCGGGCGCACCACGACGCGGCCACCGGACAAGCCTTTGCCGGTGTAGTCGTTGGCTTCGCCGATCAGGTACAGCGTGATGCCCTTGGCCAAGAATGCACCGAAGGACTGGCCGCCTGTGCCTTCCAGTTGGATGCGCAAGGTGTCGTCAGGCAAGCCTTCGGGATGCACCTTGGTCACGGCACCGGACAACATGGCACCGACCGAGCGGTTCACGTTGCGCGCGACTTCCATGAACTGAACTTTTTCGCCCTTGTCGATGGCGGCGCGGCTCTTGGCGATCAGCACATTGTCCAGGGCCTTTTCAAGGCCATGGTCTTGTGTGTCCACATGGCGCACGGCCACGGTGGAGGCCACTTGCGGCACGGCCAGCAGGCGGCCAAAATCCAGACCCTTGGCCTTCCAGTGTTCCACACCGCTCTTCATGTCGAGCAGATCGGCGCGGCCCACCAGATCGTCAAACTTGGCGATGCCCAACTGGGCCATGATCTGGCGCACTTCTTCGGCGATGAAGAAGAAGTAGTTCACGACGTGCTCGGGCTTGCCGGTGAATTTGGCGCGCAGGACCGGGTCTTGTGTGGCCACGCCCACGGGGCAGGTGTTGAGGTGGCACTTGCGCATCATGATGCAGCCCTCGACCACCAGCGGTGCGGTGGCGAAGCCGAATTCGTCAGCACCCAACAAAGCGCCAATCGCCACGTCGCGTCCGGTCTTCATCTGACCGTCGGCCTGCACGCGGATGCGACCGCGCAAACCGTTCAGCACCAGGGTCTGCTGGGTCTCGGCCAGACCGATTTCCCAAGGCGAGCCCGCGTGCTTGACGGACGACCAAGGCGATGCGCCCGTGCCGCCGTCGTGTCCCGCGATCACCACATGGTCGGCCTTGCACTTGGCAACGCCTGCTGCAATCGTACCGACGCCGATTTCGGACACCAACTTGACGCTGATGTCACTGTGCGGCGCCACATTCTTCAGGTCGTGGATCAGCTGGGCCAAGTCCTCGATCGAGTAGATGTCGTGGTGAGGCGGTGGCGAGATCAAACCGACGCCTGGCACCGAGTGGCGCAGCTTGCCGATGTAGTCGGACACTTTGCCGCCGGGCAACTGACCGCCTTCACCGGGCTTGGCACCCTGGGCCATCTTGATCTGGATCTGGTCTGCGCTCGACAGGTATTCGGCTGTGACACCAAAACGGCCAGACGCGACTTGCTTGATGCGTGAGCGCAGCGAGTCACCGGCTTGCAAAGGCAAATCGACTTCGACGTTTTCTTCGCCGATCACACTTTTGAGCGAATCGCCCAGCTTGATCGGGATGCCCTTGAGTTCGTTGCGGTAACGGGCCGAATCTTCGCCGCCTTCGCCGGTGTTGCTCTTGCCGCCAATGCGGTTCATGGCCACGGCCAAGGTGGCGTGTGCCTCGGTGGATATCGAGCCCAGCGACATCGCACCCGTGGCGAATCGCTTGACGATGTCGGCCGCCGGCTCGACCTGCTCGAGCGGGATGGCTTTGGACGGATCGATCTTGAACTCGAACAGGCCGCGCAGCGTCATGTGGCGCTTGCTCTGGTCGTTGATGATCTGTGCGTATTCTTTGTAGGTGCTGAAGTTGTTGGCACGGGTGGAATGCTGCAATTTGGCAATCGCATCAGGCGTCCACATGTGCTCTTCGCCACGGGCGCGCCAGGCGTACTCGCCGCCGGCGTCCAGCATGGTGGCCAAGATCGGGTCATCGCCAAAGGCGGCGGTGTGCATGCGGAAGGCTTCTTCGGCGATCTCGAACACGCCGATGCCGCCCACTCGGCTGGAGGTGCCGGTGAAGTACTTGTTGATGGTCTCGCTGTTGATGCCGATGGCCTCGAACAACTGCGCACCGCAATACGACATGTAGGTGGACACGCCCATCTTGGACATGATCTTGGACAGGCCCTTGCCAATCGCCTTGACGTAGTTGTAGATGGCTTTCTCGGCCGACAAATCGCCCGGCAACTCTTTGTGCAGCGCCGCCAAGGTCTCCATGGCCAAGTAGGGATGGACGGCTTCTGCGCCGTAACCGGCCAGCACCGCGAAGTGGTGCACTTCGCGGGCGGTGCCGGTTTCGACCACCAGACCGGCTGTGGTGCGAAGGCCTTCGGTCACCAGATGCTGGTGGATGGCCGACAGCGCCAGCAATGCCGGCACAGCCACCTGGGTGGCGTTCACGCCTCGGTCGCTGATGATCAGGATGTTGTGGCCGCCCTTGATGGCGTCCACCGCTTCGGCGCACAGCGAGGCCAATTTGGCTTCCACGCCTTCACGGCCCCACAGGGCGGGGTAGGTGATGTCCAAGGTGGCACTCTTGAACTTGCCCTTGGTGGCGCTGTCGATGTTGCGCAGCTTGGCCATGTCGGCGAAATCCAAGATGGGCTGGCTGACTTCCAAGCGCATCGGGGGGTTGACCTGGTTGATGTCCAGCAGGTTCGGCTTGGGGCCAATGAAGGACACCAGCGACATCACGATCGCTTCGCGGATCGGGTCGATCGGTGGGTTGGTCACTTGCGCGAACAACTGCTTGAAGTAGTTGTAAAGCGGCTTGTTCTTGTCGGACAGCACGGCCAGTGGGCTGTCGTTGCCCATGGAGCCGATGGCTTCCTCACCGGCCGAGGCCATGGGGGCCAGCAAGAACTTGATGTCCTCCTGGGTGGTACCAAAGGCTTGTTGCAGATCGAGCAAAGGCACATCGGCGGCAGCGGCTTGCACCGGGGCCTCGGCCACGTCGTCGAGCTTGATGCGCAGGTTTTCGATCCACTGCTTGTAGGGCTTGGCGCTGGCCAAACCGGCCTTCAACTCTTCGTCGTTGATCATGCGGCCTTGTTCCAGATCGATCAGGAACATCTTGCCGGGCTGCAGACGCCACTTGCGCACGATCTTGCTTTCGGGGATCGGCAGCACGCCGGTTTCCGAACCCATGATGACCATGTCATCGTCGGTGATGATGTAGCGCGAAGGGCGCAGGCCGTTGCGGTCCAGCGTGGCACCAATCTGGCGGCCATCGGTGAACACGATGGATGCCGGGCCATCCCAAGGCTCGAGCATCGCCGCGTGGTATTCATAGAAAGCCTTGCGGCGTTCGTCCATGGTGGTGTGCTGCTCCCAAGGCTCGGGGATCATCATCATCACGGCTTGGCTGATGGGGTAGCCCGCCATGGTCAACAACTCGAGGCAGTTGTCAAAGGTGGCGGTGTCGGACTGGCCCGCAAAGCTGATGGGGTAGAGCTTTTGCAGGTCGGCAGCCAGCACGGGCGAGGACATCACGCCTTCGCGGGCCTTCATCCAGTTGTAGTTGCCCTTGACGGTGTTGATCTCGCCGTTGTGCGCCACATAGCGGTAAGGGTGGGCCAATGGCCACTCGGGGAAGGTGTTGGTGGAAAAGCGCTGGTGCACCAAGCCCAGAGCAGAGACGCAGCGCTCGTCCTGCAAGTCCAGGTAATAGGTGCCCACTTGGTCGGCCAGCAGCAAGCCCTTGTAGACCGCGGTGCGGCTGGACATGCTGGGGATGTAGTACTCGTTGCTGTGCGTCAAGCGCAGGTTCTGGATGGCGGCGCTGGCGGTCTTGCGGATCACGTACAGCTTGCGCTCCAGCGCGTCTTGCACGATCACATCGGCACCCCGGCCAATGAAGAGCTGGCGCATGACCGGCTCTTTTTCTCGCACGGTGGGCGACATGGGCATGTCGCGGTTCACCGGCACATCACGCCAGCCCAGCACCACCTGGCCTTCGGCCTTGACGGCGCGTTCCAGCTCTTGCTCACAAGCCATACGCGATGCGTGCTCCTTGGGCAAGAACACCATGCCCACGCCGTATTCGCCAAACGGTGGCAAGGCCACACCTTGCTTGGCCATCTCGTCGCGGTACAGGGCATCGGGCAACTGGATCAGGATACCGGCGCCGTCGCCCATCAACGCGTCCGCACCCACCGCACCCCGGTGGTCCAAGTTTTCCAAGATCTTGAGCGCCTGCGTCACGATGGCGTGTGTCTTATGGCCTTTGATGTGGGCCACAAAGCCGACACCGCACGCATCGTGCTCGTTGGCGGGGTCATACAAACCGGTCGATTGAAAATGTTCTTTTGCACTGGCCGAAGTCATGGGCGTTCCTAAGGGTTTTTACGCAGAGCGAGGAGTGTAGTGCACAGCAGCATCCATGCCAATCTTTTTAATTGGGGTCAGATCCCGATTAATTTAACCTTTGAACTGACTTTGATTTAATTGGGGACAGATTCAACCGACTGTCTTTTTGGAAGGTCGCCCGGCCCTGCCAGGCACCAGGCGCCGGTGGGTGGCTTGCTGCAAGGCCCCCACGAAATCGGCCGACCCCAGCGCCCAGCCCGACAAGGCGCTTTGGGTGAGTTGGTCCTTTTCGCGCTGCGCCAGACCCGTCTGCACCAGCTCGGCATAGGCGGCCTCACGGGCAAACGGGGTGTTGCCCAAGCCCCAAAACAGGGCATGCGGCGTCACCCATTTGTCGCTCAACTGCCCAATACAGTGCCTGTGACTGGACCATTTGAAATCGGCAGCTTGCGCCACCATGCCCGCCCTCACCGGGTTCAGGTCGATGTAGGCCATGCAAGCCAAAAGATAGCGCTCACTCTCGATAAGGTTGCTGCGGTAGCGCCCTTCCCACAGTGTGCCGGTGCGCTGGTGCCGCAAATTGAAGTAGCGCACATAGGCCCGTCCCACGGCTTGCATCATCTGCGGCAGGCCCTCGTCGGTTTCGGGCGTGAGCAGCAAATGAAAATGGTTGTCCATGACCACGTAAGCATGGATGGCCACCTTGAAAGTTTGCGCATGCTCTTGCCACAGCGACAACAAGCGTTCGCGGTCGGCATCGTCGCGCACGATGGCCTGGCGGTCGTTGCCGCGTTGGATGACGTGGTGCGGGTAAGCGGCAAGGGTGAGGCGGGGCTGGCGGGCCATGGTCAAAATCCCAGAGAGAAGACCGACAGTTTAATTGGGATCTGACCCCAATTAAATCCAAGCGCCCGCGCGACAGCCGGGTGATCCCCGCGCCATTAAGCTTGAGCCATGCACAAGACAACTCTTCGCATGGGCGCAGGTGCAGGTTATGCCGGTGACCGCATTGCGCCCGCCGTGGGATTGGCGGAAAAGGGCCAACTGGACTATTTGGTGTTCGAGTGCCTGGCCGAGCGCACGATTGCCTTGGCGCAACTGGAGCGATCCAAAGATCCGGCCGCCGGCTTTGACCCGATGCTGGTGGCCCGCATGCGCGCCGTTCTGCCCACCTGCCTTAGCCACGGCACCCGCATCCTCAGCAACATGGGTGCGGCCCATCCGCTGCAGGCTGGGCACGCGGTGCTGTCCGTGGCCCGCGAGTTGGGTTTGCACCATGTCAAAGTGGCGGTGGTGCTCGGTGACGATGTGCTTGCCACCCTCACCCAAAACGGCTTGGGCCTGCCCATACTGGAGAGCACTCAAACGCTGGCCGATCTGCAGCCCCAGCTGATTTCGGCCAACGCCTATTTGGGGGCCGAAGCCTTGCTGCCCGCGCTGCAAACCGACGCCCAAGTCATCATCACCGGCCGAGTGGCCGACCCGGCGCTGTTTTTAGCCCCCTTGATGCACCACTTTGGCTGGGCCGCTGACGACTGGGTGCGGCTGGGCAAAGGGGTGCTGGTCGGACATTTGCTGGAATGCGCGGGGCAGATCACGGGCGGTTACTTTGCCGATCCGGGTTTCAAAGATGTGCCCAATCTGGCCCGGTTGGGCTTTCCTTTGGCCGAAGTCTTCGCCACGGGTGATGCGGTCATCACCAAAGTGGCGGGCTCTGGCGGTTGCGTGACGGTGCCCACCTGCACCGAGCAGCTGCTGTATGAAATAGAGAACCCAGCACGCTACCTGCAGCCCGATGTGGTGGCCGATTTTTCTCAGGTGCAGCTGACGCAGCTGGGCCCAGACCGGGTGCAAGTCACAGGTGGCAACGGCCATGCGCGCACCGACACGCTCAAGGTCACGCTGGGCTACCGCGACGGCTTCATTGGCGAAGGCCAAATCAGCTACGCCGGGCCGGGTGCGCAGGCGCGGGGCCAATTGGCGTTGGACTTGGTGCAACAACGGCTGGCCGATGCCGGCTATGGCGAGTTCGAGGGCCGTTACGACCTGATCGGCGTGAACGCGATCTTCGGGGCCTCCAGCCAAGCACCGTCAGAGCACGCCGAAGTGCGCGCCCGCGTGGCCCTTCGCGTGCCCACCCAACAACACGCCCAGCATGTGGCGCACGAAGTCGAAGCGCTGTACACCAACGGCCCGGCCGGCGGCGGCGGTGCCACACGCGCAGTGCGCGAAGTGATTGCCGCTGCCGCCGTGCTCATGCCGCGCAGTGCCGTGCACACCACCACCGTGCTGCTCAACGCAGAAGGAGACTGACATGCTGCTTCGCGACATCGCCCACACCCGCACCGGTGACAAAGGCAACCGGTCCACCTTGTCGGTCATCGCCTACAACAAAAAAGACTTTGCCCTGCTGGAACAACACCTGAGCGCCGAACGCGTGCAAGCCCACTTTGCAGGCACCGTGCACGGCCCGGTAGAACGCTACGCGCTGCCTCAACTGGGCGCGCTCAACTTTGTCATGCACAACGCGCTGGGCGGCGGCGTCACCCGTTCGCTGGCCTTGGACGCCCACGGGAAATGCCTGAGTGCGCACCTGCTGTCATTTGTGATGGAATGATTTTTTTACCCACTGGAGACCCCATGAAACGTTTGCGCATCGCCTCTTTGTTGTCTGCCGCTTTGGGCCTCGGTCTTGTGGCCTCCCAGGCCCTTGCACAGGCCTACCCCAACAAACCCATCAAGGCCGTGGTGCCCTTTGCCGCTGGCAGCGCCACCGACCAAATTGGCCGCGCTTTTGCACAAAAAATGTCTGAAGTTCTGGGCCAGCCCGTGGTGGTGGACAACCGCGCCGGCGTCAACGGCATGCTCGGCGCCGACGCAGTGGCCAAATCGGCCCCGGACGGCTACACCATCCTGATCGGCACCAACAGCACCAACGCGGCGCTCAAGAGCCTGATGAAAAAGCTGCCCTATGACCAGGACACCGCCTTTGCACCTGTGGCCTACATGGGCTCGGTGCCGCTGATCGTGGCCGTGAACAACGACGTGCCCGCCAAAACGCTCAAAGAGTTTGTGGACCTGACCAAATCCAAGCCCACACAAATCACCTTTGCCAGCGCCAGCACTTCGCAATTGGTGTCGAGCGAAATGCTCTCCAGCATGGCCGGCATCCAGATGACCAACGTGCCCTACAAAAGCGGCCCCGCGGCCATGACCGACCTGATTGGCGGCCAGGTGAACATGTTCACCGCCGACTTTGCTGTGATGCTGCCTCAGGTCAAGGCCGGGAAAATTCGTGGCCTGGCCGTCACCTCAACCCAGCGCTCCAAAGCCATCCCCGAGCTGCCCACCGTGAACGAAGCTCTGGGCCTGAAAGACTATGAACTGATCGCCTACTTTGCGGTCTTTGCCCCGGCTGGCACACCCGCCGACATCGTCAGCAAACTCAACGCCGCTGTGAACGCCGCGGCCACCGACAAGACCATCCTGGAGCGCTTCTCCGCCTTGGGCTTTGAAACTGCTCCCGCTTCGCCCGAGGCTCTGGCACAGCGCTCCAAAGCCGAAACCGCCAAATGGGCCAAGGCCATTCGCGACGCGAAGATTGAGCCGCAATAAGGCGTTTGGTGTCTGCTGAGCGCCAGGTCAGACCGATTCTGATCTGGCGACCAGCGGGTACCGACTGCCCATCAGCGCCTCCACCCCAAACTCCTGCAGCAGCGCCAGCAGGCGCTCCCCGGAGGCGCGTTTCTTCTGGCCGGTGCACTTGGCCAGGATCAGCTCGTTTTTCATGGAATGCTCCCAGCCCACCAGCTCGGTGACCGTCACCTGGTAGCCTTGTGCTTCCAGGTACAGGCAGCGCAGCACGTTGGTGAGCTGGCTGCCCACTTCGCGGGTGTGCAAGGGGTGACGCCACAGCTCAGCCAAAGGCGTGCGCTGCAAATTCAGCGCCTTGTTCTGGTTGAGCGCCCGGGCCAATTCGGCTTGGCAGCAAGGCACCAACACCATGTATTGGGCTTTCTTTTGCAGGCCGAAGGCGATGGCGTCATCGGTGGCGGTGTCGCAGGCGTGCAAGGCCGTCACCACGTCGATCTGCGCAGGCAACTCATCACTTTGCGTCGATTCGGCCACGCTCACGTTCAAAAAGCGCATGCGCTCAAAACCCAGTTTTTGGGCCAGCGCTTGGGACGATTCCACCAGCTCGCTGCGTGTCTCGATGCCATAGATCGTGCCTTGGCCCAGCGCCTTGAAAAACAGGTCGTAAATGATGAAACCCAGATACGACTTGCCTGCGCCGTGGTCGGCCAGCGTGGGGCCGGTTTCGCTGACGGGCAACTCTTTGAGCAGTTTTTCGATGAACTGGAACAGGTGGTAGACCTGCTTGAGCTTGCGGCGAGAGTCTTGGTTGAGTTTGCCTTCGCGGGTCAGGATGTGCAGCTGCTTGAGCAACTCAATAGACTGGCCGGGGCGCACTTCGGGCGGCAGCTGCGATGCGGCGTTGTCGGTGGCCGTGCGCTTTTTCATGGGGTTGGACCCACATCCAGCTTTTTCCAGCCTTCAACGCCCAGCTTGTCCATGGTCTCTATGTTGGTCTCGTAAATCATTTCGGCCTCTGGAAAAGCCTCCACCGCCCGGTCGATGCTCTCCTCGCGCAGCAGGTGCAGCGTGGGGTAAGGCGAGCGGTTGGTGAAATTGCCGATGTCGTCCGGCTCGGTGTCGGCAAACTGAAACTGCGGGTGAAAACTCGCGACCTGGAACACGCCTTCCATGTCGAGTTCTTGCAGCACGGCATCGGCTTCGTCGAGAAAGTCGTTGAACTCCAGAAAATCCTGCAGCATCTGCGGCACGATCAAGAGCACGGTCTCGCGCTCTTCCGCGCTCATGCCCGCCAGCGCCTGCAGCTGCTCAATCAGCTCATCGCGCAAGCCTTCGAGGCCCTTGGCCTCGCTCAGCACGTAATGGATCTGGCCCTTGACATGCGGGGCTTTGGCAAAGGGGCACAGGTTCAGGCCGATCACGGCGCGTTCGAGCCAACGCACGGTATCGGCAATTTCGGGGGTGTTCATATCGGTCATGGGCGAGATTGTGCCTGCGAGGTCAAGCGTCCGGCCATCCAAGCCAGCACCGCCCCCACTGCACAACAACCCACCGTGATCAGCGGCGTGAGTTGCCAGCCCCCCGCACGCGCGGCCACAGCCGCCACCACGGGTGGGCCCACAAACTGGCCCAGGGCAGACAGCTGCTGGACCCAGCCGACGGTGGTGGTCACTTGTGCTTCACCCGGGGCCAGACGCACCGCCAGACTGAACAGCGTGCCCGGCACCAAGCCGCCCATGCCCGAAAACAGCAGCACCCCAGCAAAGCGCAGCCAGGGCAGGGTGTCGGTGAAGGGTGCAAAGGCCAAGGTGCTGCCCAGCGCCATGGCGCCAAAGCCCAGCCACAGCGTGGCGCGGGGTGCCCAGCCGCGCTGCAGCAAGCGGCCCGACGCCAGGTTGCCCAACACGTTGACCGCCGCCGCCAAAGCCGTGAGCACCCCCAGCAGCACACCGCTCACGCCAGCGGCGGTGTAAATGGATGGCAAAAAACCCACCACGGCCAACCACTGGCCCGAATACATGCCAAAGGTCAGTGCCACCAGCCAAGGTCCGGGGGCGCTCAGGGTGCGGCGCAGGCGCTGGCCGGCTGCTGGCCCAGTTGCGCCAGCGTAGGCACTCGGGTCGTCGGGCACACTGCGCCACAACCACGCGGCCATGCCCAGCGACAGGGCGGCAAACACCGCCCACCAAGCGCTCCAGCCCCAGGCCGGGATGAACAGTGGCCCGACCAGCAAAGCCAATGCCGTGCCCGTGGGCATGTACGCGCCCCACACGCCCAGCATGCCGGGCAGCTGAGCGGGCAGCACCAAGCGGCGGATCAAGGCCGGTGCAGGCAGGGCCACCAGCAAAAAACCCAGGCCTTCGACGGCCCGCAGCGCCAGCAAGGTGGTGACGGATGTGGCGAATGCGCCCAAGCCACTGGCCAGCGCCAGCAGACACAGGCCGCGCACCATGCTGCGCTTCAGGCCCAGGCCATCGGCCAGCAGTCCCATGAACACCGCCAGGCTCATGCCGGCAAGTTGCACCATGGACAAGAGGAAACCGGACTGCACCAGCGTCAGACCCAGCTCGGCCTGCAGCACGGGCAAGGCGGGCGGCAGTTTGCCCACCTGCAAGGCCGCCACGCCGCCAGCGAGAACGACCAGCCAAGCGGCGCGATGGGCAGTCACAACAACTTGTGCCCTGTCAGGCGTTCGTGTTCGCGCAGAGCGAAGCGGTCGGTCATGCCGGCGATGTAGTCGGCCACCGAGCGGTGCAGGTCCGCGTTGGTGGCGAAGTCGGCGGACATCTCAGTGGGCTGGGCCACATAAGCGGCAAACAACTCGCGCACCACCTGCTGCGCTTGACCGGTGGTGTGCATGACCTGCGGGTGGCGGTAGAGCTGCGCGAACAAAAATCTTTTGAGTTCGCTGCTGCGCGCCTTCATCCCGGCGCTGAAAGCCACCAGCGGGCCGGCCAGGCGGGCTTGCTCCAGCGTGCACACGCCCGCATCGGCCACGGCCTGGCGGGTGGTGTCGATCACGTCATACACCTGGTCGCTGAGCATGCGGCGTATGGTTTCGTACAGAACACGGCGCGGTTTTTCAGTCAAGCGCGGGTGCTCGGCCAGTGTCTGCTGGTGGTAGTGCGCAAACAACTCCACCTGCAGCAGTTGCTCGATGCTGATCAGTCCCGAGCGCACACCATCGTCGATGTCGTGCGCGTTGTAGGCAATGGCGTCGGCCAGGTTGCACAACTGGGCCTCCAGGCTGGGTTGGGTGCGGTCGATGAAGCGCCGCCCTACCCCACCGGGCTCGGTCTGCTCCAGATGCTCGGCATTCGTGCGGGAGCAATGTTTGAGCACGCCCTCGCGGGTTTCAAAGCTCAGGTTCAGGCCGTCAAACGCGGGGTAGCGCTCTTCGAGTTGGTCGACCACGCGCAGGCTTTGCAGGTTGTGCTCAAAGCCGCCGTGCTCGGCCATGCATTCGTTGAGCGTGTCTTGGCCTGCGTGTCCGAAAGGGGTATGGCCCAAATCGTGCGCCAGCGCCACGGCTTCAACCAAGTCTTCATTGAGCCCCAACGCCCGGGCAATGGAGCGGCCCAGTTGCGCGACTTCGAGCGAATGGGTCAGCCGCGTGCGAAACAGATCGCCTTCGTGGTTCAGGAACACCTGGGTCTTGTAGACCAGCCGCCGAAAGGCGGTGGAGTGCACGATGCGGTCTCGGTCCCGCTGAAACGCGTTGCGTGTGGGCGCTGGCGCCTCAGGATGCCGCCGGCCACGGCTTTGGGCTGGATCACTGGCCAGATGGGACAGACTGCCCTGATCCTTCGCACACAAAGCCGCTTCGAGGTGTGAATCAAGGCGCATCGGCGTCAAGCGCAGCAGGCCTCGATCACCTCGCGCACCATCGCGTCGGGCGCGCCGCAGACCGTCGCCTTGCCGGGGCCGTCGATCACCACAAACTGGATGTCGCCGCCAATGGCTTTTTTATCGAGGCGCATGTGTTCGATGTAATGGCCCGCGTTGTCGAGCGCGTCAATGACCGGGCCGCGCACCGGCAGGCCCGCACGCGCGATCAAGGCCCGCACGCGCGCCACAAAAGCGGCGTCCACCTTGCCCAAGCGCAGGGACAGTTCTGCCGCCATGACCATGCCGCAGCCCACGGCCTCGCCGTGCAGCCAGACGCCAAAGCCCAGGCCCGCCTCGATGGCGTGGCCAAAGGTGTGGCCGAAATTCAAGATGGCACGCAGACCCGCCTCACGCTCGTCCTGGCCCACGACCCAGGCCTTGATCTCGCAGCTGCGTTGCACGGCATGGGCCAGCGCGGCTGGCTCTTGCGCCATGAGCGCATCGATGTTGGCCTCGATCCAGTCCAAAAAGGCCATGTCGGCAATCGGCCCGTATTTGATGACCTCGGCCAGGCCCGCGCTCAGCTCGCGGGGGGGCAAAGTGGCCAAGGTGTCCAGATCGCAGACCACGCGCACCGGCTGGTAAAACGCACCGATCATGTTTTTGCCCAACGGGTGGTTGATGGCGGTTTTGCCGCCCACCGACGAGTCGACCTGCGAGAGCAAGGTGGTCGGCACCTGCACAAAGGGCACGCCGCGCATGTAACTGGCGGCGGCAAAGCCGGTCATGTCGCCCACCACACCGCCACCCAAGGCAAAAAGCACCGTCTTGCGGTCACAGCCTTGGCCTAGGAGCGCGTCAAAAATCAGGTTGAGGGTTGGCCAGTCCTTGTGCGCTTCGCCATCGGGCAAGACGACGGTGTGCACCTGTTTGTAATGGGGCGCAATGGCGCTGCGCAAAGCGGCCTCGTACAGCGGGGCAATCGTGTCGTTGGTCACGATCATGGCCGTTTGCGCCTTGGGCAGACCAGCCCAAGTGCCCGGGTGGCTGAGCAGGCCCTGGCCAATCTGGATGTTGTAACTGCGGTCGTCCAGAGAAATGGCGACCGTTTGGAGGGGAGATATGGACTCGGACATAGCCCCCAAGTGTAGGGGCACTGGGGGCATCTGAGCGTTTCAGGGCTTGTGTGCGGGCAGGTGGCCGGCCAGTTCCAGCTGCATGATGATCATGTTGACCAAGGTGGCCACCGAGGGGCGGCCGGTTTCAATGACAAAGTGGGCCGCGTCCCGGTACAGCGGGTCTCGCGCATCGAACAGAGCCCGCAAGCGGCTCAGGGGGTCGTCCACCTGCAGCAAAGGACGTGCCGTGTCATGGCGCACACGGCGAAACACGTCTTCGGGAGTCGAGCGCAGGTAGATCACATGACCGCGTTCGTGCAAATGACGGCGATTGGTTTCGCGCAAGACCGCCCCGCCGCCTGTGGCGATCACCCCCTCATGGGTTTGGGTCAACTCATCGAGCACCTGTTGTTCCACGTCGCGAAAACTGTCTTCTCCTTCGCGTGCAAAAAACTCCCGGATCGAGCAGCCCAACTGGTGCTCGATCACATGGTCAGAATCGACAAAAGGCAACCCCAAGCGGCGGGCCAATTGCCTGCCAATGGTGGTTTTGCCCGAGCCCGGTAGGCCCACGAAGATGATGCTCAAGAAGGTCTCACACTGGAAAATGGGGCAGGGCCTCACGCGCAAGGGGCCTGCATTTCAGAGCTTGCAAGTGTATTCGACCGGCTTGGTCTGGCCTGAAGCCTGCAGCGCTGGGGGCCAAGACCCGCAGACCTTGGGCTTCAGGGAGGCAGTGTGGCCGGACCATCGGCCACCACGCGGGGTGTGAGGAAAATCAGCAACTCGCTTTTGCGCCGGCTCTGGTCCCGGTTTTTAAAGAGCCAGCCCAAGCCGGGCACATCGCCCAGACCCGGGACTTTGGCATCGTCATGGCGGTTGGTTTCTTCGAAAATGCCCCCCAGCACCACGGTGCCGCCATCTTCTACGCGCACCTGGGTCTTCACATGCTTGGTGTTGATGGCATAACCCGCCGGGGTGATTTGACCCACGCTGTCGCGGTTCACGTCCACATCGAGCACGACCGAACCATCGGGCGTGATCTGAGGCGTCACCTCCAATTTGAGGTTGGCCTTTCTGAACGAAATCGCGGTCACGCCATTGCCCAGGGCTGTTTGGTAAGGCAACTCGGTGCCCTGCTCGATCAAGGCCTTGGTCTGGTCGGCTGTCACCACGCGGGGGCGCGACACCACCTTGCCCAACCCTGCGGCCTCCAAAGCCGAAATCTCGACGTTGATGAAACGGTCGGCCGCCGCGTTGAACAGCGAGACGGCAAACGTGGCCGGGGCGTTGAGGGTTTGGCCCGCAGAGCCGGCAGGCAAGTTGACCTGGTTGCCGGACACTGTCCCGGCGGCTTTGGGCTGGTTGCTGGCGCCCACGGCCAGCGTGTTGGAGCGCCCTTGGACCTGCATGGGGATCGCCAGACCGGTGCCCAAGCGCACCCCGAGCGACTGGCCAAACTGGTCATCGGCTTCCACGATGCGGGCCTCGATCAGGATCTGACGCACCGGCACATCCAGTTGCGCCAGCATTTTTTGAAGGTCCAGCACCCGAGCGGGCAGATCCGAGATGAACAGCTGGTTGGTGCGGGGTTCAGCCAGCACACTGCCTCGCGCACTCAACCAGCGCCCCCCTGCGCTGCCGACCGCACCGCCCTGCAGACGCTGGGCCACCTCGGTCGCTCGGGCATATTGCAAACGCAAGGCCAGCATCTGCAGCGGGCTGACAGCCTCCAAAGCGGCTTGGGCATCGAGCTGCTTTTTTTCGCGCATGGCCCATTCGCCCTGAGGCGCGATCCACATCACACGGCCCTCCTGGCGCGACACCAACCCCTTGGACTGCAACACGATGTTCAAAGCCTGCTGCCACGGCACCTCGCTCAAACGCACGCTCACCGGTCCGCGCACGCTGTCGGTGGGCACCAGATTGAGGCCCGAAAAGTCGGCAAACACCTGCAACACGGCTTGGATGTCGATGTTCTGAAAATTCAGGCTGATCGGTTTGTCTTGGGCAACGGTCACCGGGACTGCCTGGGCTGCGCTCAGCACAGATTCGCTTGCGGCGCTGTCATGGTGCAGTGCCACCGCCAGCTCCGCACTGCAAGCGCATGCCAGCCACACCACCATGTCGCGTCCGATTTTTTGGAAATGCTTCATCGTTTTTCACTCCCCATGCTGAGGCCTTCTGTGGCGGGGCTCATCCCCTCAAGTTGGATCACGGGTTCTTGCGCCAAACGCAAGCTCACGCCGCCCTCGTGGATGGCAACCACCCGATGACCCTCTTGGGTGACACGTTGCCCCCGGCTGACTTTGACCCAATGGGTGCCCGCCGACAGGATGGCCTGCCGATCGCCGCCTTGTTGCCACAGCCCCACCCAACGCACGCGAGCCAGTGGCCAGTGGCGCGGGTCTGGTGGCAAATCCTTCTGGGCTGCGGCGGTGTCCGATGGGTCTGTTGCCGCTGCGCCAGTGGCTTGCGCCCCTTCTTGCGCACGGGTGGCCACGCCCGTTGAGGCCCCGCCAGAAGCCGCGTCCGCAGTGAACAGTGCAGGCCCCGAACGAGGTCGGGCCGCCCCCGGCGAGGGCACCATCCAGGCCGTTTGCAGTGCCTGTTCGCCAGCGCCCTCATCACGCGGGTTAGCCCCTACCGTGGCTTCGCCTTCGCTCGGACGCATCCAGATGCGCATCACCACATCGATCTGAACTTCTGCCGCTTGGGGCAGTGCCACCACACTGATGCGGTCCACCGTGCACAACGGCCCTGTCTCGGTGCAGGCCATCCATGCCCTGGTCCAGTCCTCGAAACGACCTTGCACTCGCATGGCTGCAGCCTGATGGGTCAATTTGAAGCGCGGATCGCCACCCCCGCTGGAGGACTTGGGCCAGGCGGCCAACGCTGTCGCCACGGGGCGCAAAGATTGCAAGCGCAAACCGTGCGTGGCCAACACCTGCTGCCAATCGGTCCAGATTTGCCCTTGCCGCGTCACGGCCGGCAAACTGGCCAGTCGGCGCTGCAGATCGCTTGCGAGCGCCTGCTGTGGCGGCTTGACTTCGGCTACCGTCAAAGCGGCCCACTGCTGCGCCAAACGGGCCACCGCTTGTTCAGCCTGCGCATGCTGGTGGCGCACTTCGGGCTGCGCCGTCAGCAGGAGCAGCAGGCCCAGCAAGCACCCGAACAGGGCAGGCGCCAAACGACGCCACCATCGCGCGGCCAGGCGCTGCAGATGGGGCCAGCGCATGGCCCCCGACGGCATGCTGAGCCAGGGGTTCATGGCGGGGCTCCTGTCTCGCGCAAAGGCGGCGCAGGCCACACCCCTTGCGCATGCGGCCAGGGGGCTTGCCAGACAACGTGCAACTCACCTGCAGGCCCGGCCGTCAGGCTCGTCAAGGTCAAGGGCTGAGGCCACTGCGCAGACAAGCTTTGCCGGACTTCAGACACCGCGTCGATGCGTTGCACCGTGCCATGCAACTCGATTTTTTCTGCGTCTGACTGCAAACGCTGCAAGCTCAGGCCCCGGTCTTGGGCTTCTTGTTGCAAGCTCTCGTGCAGGCTCACCCAGACCTGCTGGTGCTCCGCAATCTTTTGGAGTTGACCCGCTTGCTCGGCTTGCCCGCTCAGCCGCATTTGCTCACGTGCGGCGGCCTGGGCCTGCTGCTGGCGTGCGCGCACCGCTTGCTGCCAACGGGTTTGCTCATGTTGCAGCCGCTGCGTCTCGATCGCCAAGCCATGCTGCCAACCCCAGGCCAGCAAGGTGCCCACCACCAGCCCGGCCAGGCTGCTCCAGACGCGGTGAAAGACCCTTTGCTGCCGGGCCAAGCCCGGGTGGTTGAGCAAATTCAGCGAGCGCATCACAACCACGCTTTCAGGGCCAGGCCGGCTGCCACCAAACGAGGACCGCCAGGAGTGGACATCACCTGCCGCACAGCTTCCTCGATGGCGGCATCGGAGTCGGCCAGCACGCGGTCTTGTGTGGGTTCTGACAACGCAGGCCCTTCGCCCGGGGCATCCAGTCGAAATTGCCAGTCTTGTGGCGCCTGTGTCATCAAACTGGCCACGCCCCCACGCAAAGCCCGCGCACCCCGGTGCGCGGCCTGCAGTTCGGACTCCACAGCGGCCAGCCGCCACCCTGCTGCGCGGGTGCAACTTTTGAAGGCCGCCATCCGGGCTTGGGCGCAGCCCATCCAATGCACGCGCTGGACCAAGCCATCGGTCAAAGGTGCGGGTTCAAAATCAAAGTTCACTGCATCGGGCTCGAGCTGCAAAGCTTGGGCCACTTCCAGCTGCACCTCGTACCGCCAGTCTTCTTCGGGCAAGTCGGCCGGAAAATCGATGACGCCTTCTTGAAGGTGCGCCAATGGCAAGGCCAGGTTGAGCCGATGACGCGCCCGACCGCCCGACCGCCCATGCTGGCGCAATTGTTGGCTCAGCCCACTCAGGTCGCCAGCCTCCAAGTCTGGGGGGGCAGGCAATGCCACCAGGATCTGGACTTTGGCCAGGTGATGGATGGGCCGCGACAAGCCGCCCAGGACCCAGGCACCGTCACCTTGCGGGGCCAAGCCCCAGGCATGGCGCACCGATCCTTGTGCCCACCGCCGCCACCACCGCGCCAATGCCTGCATGTCGAGCCTCCCTGAAAACGGCCTTTAAGGTCATCGCAGAAAGGTTTTGTAACATGAATTGGCCGAGTGGGCAATTTTTTGAAAACCAAAGATTTCAATACATCTTCAGATTTTTCCTTTGCTCGGACCAGGATTTTTATAATGGCCGTCAGCCCGCGCCTTGTTGGCTGCCCCAACAGCCCACTTATGCCCTCCAAAGACAACGCCTCTGCAGAAAAACAAAGCGCTCCAGCGCAGGCCACGGGCTCCGCCCTCCTGTCATGGGCATTGAAACTGGTGGCCTGGGCCGTGGGCTTGGCTGCTGCCGGGCTGGCGTCCATCTTGCTGGTGGTGAGTGTGGCCATGGTCATCGCCTACCCCAACCTGCCTGACATTTCTGACCTGGCCGATTACAAACCCAAGTTGCCGCTGCGTGTCTTCACCGAAGACGGGCAGTTGATGGGTGAGTTCGGGGAGGAGCGCCGCAACCTCACCCCCATTGAAGACATTCCCAAAGTCATGAAGGATGCGGTCTTGTCCATCGAAGACAACCGCTTTTACCAGCACGGCGGCGTGGACTATCTGGGCATCTTGCGTGCGGGCATTGCCAACATGGGCCGCATGAAAAGCCAAGGGGCCTCGACCATCACCATGCAGGTCGCTCGCAATGTGTACCTGTCGTCCGAAAAAACCTACACCCGCAAGATTTATGAAATCTTGCTGACCTACAAACTCGAGCACCTGTTGACCAAGGACCAGATCCTTGAGATTTACATGAACCAGATTTTTCTGGGCAACCGGGCCTATGGTTTTGCCTCGGCCGCGGAAACATATTTCGGCAAGCCGCTCAAGGAGATCAGCATTGCCGAAGCGGCCATGCTGGCGGGGCTGCCCAAAGCACCCTCGGCTTACAACCCGATCAGCAACCCCAAACGCGCCCGCTCACGCCAGCTCTACATCATCGAGCGGATGGAAGACAACAAGTACATCACCGCGGCCCAGGCCAAAGCGGCCAAGACCGAGCCGCTCAAGCTGCGCTCGGCCGCTGACAAAAAAATCCTGCACGCGGAATATGTGGCAGAAACCGTGCGGCAAATGGTCTTTGCCCAATATGGCCAGGAGACCTACACGCGTGGCCTGAACGTTTACACCACCGTGCAATCGACCGAGCAGATGGCCGCCTACAAGGCCTTGCGCCAAGGCATCATGGATTTCGAGCGCCGCCAGATTTACCGTGGCCCCGAGAAGTTCATCGACCTGCCGGCAGACCCCAAAAAGATGGAAGACGCCATCGATGACGCGCTCGAAGAGCACCCGGACAACGGCGATGTGCTGTCGGCCGTGGTGCTGGAAGCATCGCCGCGCAAAGTGGTTGTGATTCGCCAAAACGGCGAGCAAATCACCCTCTCGGGCGATGGCCTCAAACCGGCGCAATCGGGCCTGTCCGATAAAACACCCCCCGCCAAACAAGTGCGCAAAGGCGCCCTGATCCGCATCACCCAAACCCCCAAAGGGCAGTGGGAAATCACCCAACTGCCCGAGGTCGAAGGCGCTTTGGTGGCCATCACACCCCAAACGGGCGCGATCCGAGCTTTGGTGGGTGGCTTTGACTTTGCCAAAAACAAGTTCAACCATGTGACGCAGGCTTGGCGTCAGCCGGGCTCCAGCTTCAAGCCTTTCATTTATTCGGCCGCGCTTGAAAAAGGCTTCACGCCCGCCACCGTGGTCAACGACTCGCCTTTGTTCTTTGACAGCGCCGTCACCGGCGGCCAGCCCTGGGAACCCAAAAACTACGATGGCAAGTTCGACGGCCCCATGAGCCTGCGCACAGGCTTGGCCAAGTCCAAGAACATGGTGTCCATTCGCGTGTTGCAGGCCGTGGGCCCAAGACCGGCGCAGGAGTGGGTCACCCGCTTCGGTTTTGACGAGGACAAGCACCCGGCCTTTTTGACGATGGCGCTGGGTGCGGGTTCGGTCACCCCCATGCAGATGGCCACCGGTTATGCGGTGTTTGCCAACGGTGGCTACAAAGTTCAGCCCCACCTGATCACGCGCATCTCGGACTACAAAGACCGGGTGCTGGTGGACAGCCCCGCAGTGGTGCAAATGAGCGACACCACGGCCATACCACCGCGCAATGCCTTTGTCATGACCAGTTTGCTGCAAGAGGTCACGCGTTCGGGCACCGCCGCTCGCGCTCAAGGCACTTTGCGTCGGCCCGACATCTACGGCAAAACCGGCACGACCAACGATGCGATGGACGCCTGGTTTGCAGGCTACCAGCCCAGCTTGGCTGCCGTGGTCTGGATCGGCTACGACACACCGCGCAAACTGGGTGACCGCGAAACAGGCGGTGGCTTGAGCTTGCCCGTTTGGATCAGCTTCATGGAAACCGCTTTGCGTGGCATTCCGGTCTCGGAGCCACCCGTGCCCGAAGGTTTGGTGAATGTGGGGGGTGATTGGATGTACACAGAATACGCCCGTGGGGGCGGGATCAGCACCTTGGGCACAGGCACCGATGGCGCAGGCAAAAATCCCAACGGCACCCCCCCGGGCGAAGAACGCAACCGGATACTGGATTTGTTCAGAAATTGAAGCGCGCCCCCAAAACCACGGCCACCTTGTCCCCAGGTGAGCGGGGTTTGAAGCTCAGGCCTTGAACGTCAGGCCTTGAATGCCAGGTTTTGGCCCGCCTGTTCTGACGCATAGCGCGACAGGCTCTCCCAGAACTCTCCCTGGCCTTTGGTGTCCATCCAGTGCGATCCATCGAACTTGTAATGAAAGCCGCCACAGCGGGCGGCCAACCACACCTCGTGCAGGGGCTTTTGCAGGTTGATCACGATCTGGCTGCGGTTGGGAAAGGTGAGTGTGACCATGCCGCCCACGCGCTGGTTGTCGATGTCGGCGTCGGTGTCGTCGTTCAGACGGTCACTGCTGATCTCTACGCCCGCCAGCAGGCGTTCAGCTTGGTCCAGAAATTCAAGGTCGGTCATTACAATCGCTGCATGTTGAAGGTCTTGAAGATTCTAGTCACGGCGCATGCCCTTGTCGGCGGTGCGGCGATGTTGAGCGCATGCGGCCAAAAAGGCGGCCTGTTTTTGCCCAACACCCCCGAGTCTGCCGGGCGAGCCACCTTGCACGAAACGCTGAAACTCTGGCCCACCCAAACTGCCCCCGCTCAAGTCCCAGGGCCAGCAGGCCAGACGGCACACAACCCTGCGCTCAGCGCGGCACCCCCACCATCCCCCGCCAACGGCACTGTGAATGCGCCCACGGCCCCCAAGCCCACCCCACCATGAACGCACCCGCCACCCTCCAAGGCCTGCCCGGCCAGCCCCACATCGCCTATGCGGGCGATCAGCTGCACGTGGAGGGCTTGCCCCTGTCAGCACTGGCCCGCGAACACGGCACTCCCCTGTTCGTCTATTCCAAAGCCGCCATGCTGTCGGCCTTGGCCGCCTACCAGCGCGGCTTTGCCGGACGGCAGGCGCAAATTTGCTACGCCATGAAAGCCAACTCCAGCCTGGCCATCTTGCAGGTGTTTGCCGATGCCGGTTGCGGCTTTGACATCGTCTCGGGCGGTGAACTGGCCCGCGTTCTGGCAGCCGGTGGCGACCCGGCCAAGGTGATTTTTTCGGGCGTGGGCAAGACCCGCCATGAGATGAAACAAGCGCTGCAAGTGGGCATCGGTTGCTTCAATGTGGAAAGCGAAGCCGAACTCGATGTGCTCAGCGACGTGGCCTTAGGTCTGGGTCGGGTGGCCCCGGTCAGCCTGCGCGTGAACCCCAACGTGGACCCCAAAACCCACCCTTACATCTCGACCGGCCTGAAGGGCAACAAATTCGGCATCGCCCACGAAGACGCGCTGCGCGCCTACCGCCACGCGGCCAGCTTGCCGGGCTTGAAGGTGGTGGGCATCGACTGCCACATCGGCTCGCAAATCACCGACAGCACCCCCTATCTGGACGCCATGGACCGCGTGCTGGACCTGGTGGCCGAGGTCGAGTCCGCCGGCATCCCCATCCACCACATCGACTTTGGTGGGGGCTTGGGCATCAACTACAACGGCGACACCCCACCCGAGGCCGACGCGCTGTGGGCGCAACTGCTGGCCAAGCTCGATGCGCGTGGTTACGGCCAGCGCCAGCTGATGATCGAGCCCGGCCGCTCACTGGTGGGCAATGCGGGCGTGTGCCTGACCGAGGTGCTGTATCTGAAGCCGGGCGAACAAAAGAATTTCTGCATCGTCGATGCCGCCATGAACGACCTGCCTCGCCCCGCCATGTACCAGGCCTTCCACCAGATCGTGCCGGTTTCGCCAAGTTCAGGCCAAGCCGCGGTGTATGACGTGGTGGGCCCCGTGTGCGAGAGCGGCGACTGGATTGGTCGCGACCGCCAACTGCAGGTAGCAGCCGGTGACGTGCTGGCCGTGCTGTCGGCAGGGGCTTACTGCATGAGCATGGCCAGCAACTACAACACCCGAGGCCGCGCCGCCGAAATCCTGGTCGATGGCACAAACGCCCATCTGATCCGCCAACGTGAATCGGCGTTCGACACCTTTGCACTGGAGCAGCTGGTCTGAAAAGCTCTGTGCAGCCCCAAGCGGCTGCACAGGCTTGGAATGCGCCCTCAGGGCCGCCGTGCTGCCCGCCACATGCGCCAGCCCAACAAGCCCCCCAAGATGCCCGCATACACCCACACCTCGGCAAAATCCTGTTTGCCCGCCCGCATCCACCAAAAGTGCAGCACGGCCAGCGCAGCCACCGCATAAACACTCCGGTGCAACACTTGCCAGCGCCGGCCACCCAGCCAGCGCACGGCCCGGTTGAAAGACGTGGCGGCCAGCGCCAGCAGGATCACGAAAGCACTGAACCCCAACCAGATGAACGGGCGTTTGAAGAGGTCTTGCAAGGTGTCGGCCAGGTCAAAGCCCATGTCAAACCAGGCGTAGCTCAGCAGGTGCAAGCTGGCATAGCCAAACACCAGCAAGCCCAGCATGCGCCGAAAGCGCAGCAACTCTGGCCAGCCCAGCCAAGAGCGCAAAGGGCTCACCGCCAGCACCACACACAGGCTGCGCAGGGTCCAGTCGCCGGTGGCGCGGATCAGGGCTTCGGTGGGGTTGGGACCCAACTGGTCCTGCAGGGTTTGCGCCAGCAACCCAGCCAAAGGCATGCAGCCGAGCACCAACAATGCCCACCAGGCGCCGGGATGACGCAAGGCCGCCCTCATGCCCTCAAGTCTTTGGCCCACCACAACACCATCAGAAGAACTTTTTCAGGTCCATGCCGGCGTACAGCTGGCCCACCTGCGCCTCGTAGCCATTGAACATCAGCGTCTTGCGCTTCTTGGCCAGCAAACCGTCTTCACCAATGCGCCGCTCGGTGGCCTGGCTCCAGCGGGGGTGGTCCACCATCGGGTTCACGTTGGAATAAAAGCCGTACTCCTGCGGCGCGGCTTTTTCCCATGACGACACAGGCTGCTTGTCGGTGAAACGGATCTTGACCAGGCTTTTGCCGCTCTTGAAGCCGTATTTCCAGGGCACCACCAGGCGAAGGGGTGCGCCGTTTTGCTTGGGCATGACTTCGCCGTACATGCCAAAGGCCAGCAGGGTCAGCGGGTGCATGGCTTCGTCCAGACGCAAGGCCTCGACATAGGGCCAATCCAAAGCTCCGCCACGCAGACCCGGCATGGTCTTGGGGTCGGCCTGGGTCACAAACTCCACAAACTTGGCGCCCGGCAGCGGCTCCACGCGTCGGATCAGATCGGCCATGGAATAGCCGATCCAAGGGATCACCATCGACCAGCCCTCGACGCAGCGCAGGCGGTAGATGCGCTCCTCCATGGCCCCCCACTTCATCAGGTCTTCCAGGTTCACGCGGCCGGGTTGCTTGACCAAGCCTTCGATCTCGACACTCCAGGGGTCGGTCTTGAGGGTGTGGGCCCGTTTCGCCGGGTCGGACTTGTCGGTGCCAAACTCGTAAAAATTGTTGTACGTGGTGGCGTCTTTGTAGGGCGTGGGCTTGTCCAAGATCATGGCACCGGCCAGCTTGGAGGGTACCGAGGCCAGCGGCGGCAGTTGCCCGGGCCGGGCCATTTGGGCCTGGGCGTCACGCAGACCCCAAGCGGCCAAGGCCATCCCAGCTGAGCCAGTGGCCAGACCCCGAATCAGGGCGCGGCGGTCCAGATAAGTGGCTTGCGGCGTGATCTCACTGGAGACCGGGTGCACAAAACCAGAAGAAGAAGGTAAATACAGCATGGCGAGGACCCCTTGTCGTCAACGATGACCAGATTGTGATCTTTTCAATTCGCCCGTGTCCCAACATGCCCATGTTGGACCTCTGCCTCGGGCATGGTCAACGGTGGGGGGCCACCGGCCCTGACGGGCACGCCTGCCCGGGCGGGTCCTTTACAAGGTGCCGTAGCTGTGCAGGCCGCTCAGGAACATGTTGACCCCCAAGAAGGCAAAGGTCGTGATGCCCAGGCCCACCAGCGCCCACCAGGCCGCCACGGTGCCGCGCAGACCCTTCATCAGGCGCATGTGCAGCCAGGCGGCGTAGTTCAGCCAAACAATCAAGGCCCATGTCTCTTTCGGGTCCCAGCTCCAGTAGCCGCCCCAGGCCTCGGCTGCCCACAAGGCACCCAGCACGGTGGCGATGGTGAAGAAGGCAAAACCCACGGCGATGGACTTGTACATCACATCGTCCAGGATTTCAAAAGACGGCAAACGCTCGGCAATGCGGCGACGGCCGGCCAGAATGCCCGCAACGATCAATGCTGAAATGCCGAAGTACACCATCCAATAAGCACCGCCCTCATCGGTCGGCGCCTTGCGGAACACCACCGGCTCAAAGCACAACACGATGCCCAGCAGCCACAAGGGCGCCAGCTTGTACCAACGGGTCTCGGTTGCTTGTTGTTTGATCAGGTAGGCAAAGGCAACCATCGCGGCCAAGGCAAAAGTGCCGTAACCAATGAAGTTGGCCGGAACGTGGATCTTCATCCACCAGCTCTTGAGGGCGGGCACCAGAGGCTGGATTTCATGCGCCTCACGCACCAGCGTGTACCAAAGCAAAAAGCCCACCGCCGCGCTGACCACCAGCATCACAAATGCACCCAAAGCACGTGTTTTGTACTGGGCTTCGTAGTACAGGTAAAAAGCCGTGGTCATCCAGCAAAACATGATGAACACTTCATACAAGTTGCTCACCGGGATGTGACCAATGTCCGGGCCCAACTGGTGGCTTTCGTACCACCGCACCAAGGTGCCGATCAAGGCCAAGCCCACCGCCACCCAGGCCATGCGCGAGCCCAAAGACTCCATCGCGTCGGCCTGACCACGCATGAACACACCCGCCCAATAAAAGGCCGTGCTGATGAAAAGCAGCACGCTCATCCACAGGATGGCCGACTGGCTGGAGAGGAAATATTTCAGCAGGAACACCTGCTCGGACCGGGCCAGATCGCCTTGGTAGAGGTAAATGGCCAGCAACGACAGGCCCGTGACCACCAGCATCAAGGTGCGCAGCGGCCGCCAGAACCACGCCAGCCAAATCACAGCCGGCAAGCTGCCGATCAGGATGGCCTGCTCGTACACATCCATCGCGTGCTGATAACGGGTGAAGGCGAACACCGTGCCCAACAGCGCCAACAGGGCAAAACCCCAGTCGATGGCCGTGCGGCTGGAAAAATAGCCCGGATTCAAAGTGACAGTCGTCATGGTGTTTTCTCGGAGCGGCCCAGCAAGCGGGCACTCAGTTGTTCAAATTCACGGTCCACGTCCATGGTCTTGCGGTTGGACGACAAGGCCACGCTCGCCTGGGCGCCTTCGCCCTGAGGCGACAGCCAAACCCACAAACGGCGATCTCGAACATACAGCATTGCAAAAATACCCAGGATCAAAAGGGCACAGCCCAGGTAAACGATGGACTGGCCTGGGGCCCTGGCCACCTGGAACACGCTGGCTTGCACCTGTTTGAAGTCCTTGAGCAAAAACGTCATCGGTGCGGGGTAAAACGGCGCATCGGACAGGGCCAGCACGGCTTGCGACATGAAGCCCTGCACCTTGTCGGCAGGCAAAGGCTTGGCACCCGCTTGCTCGCGGGCCACGGTGTCCAGCTCCAGCAAGGTGCCGTTCAAAATGCGCACAAACATTTCGCCTGCGCGGGGGCGTTCGGCCTCGGGCACATTGGCTTCCAGAAAATCCGCCAAGGCCTGCAGGCCGGCCACCTTCTTGCCCTTGACCTCTTCTTGGCCCGCAAACAAGCCCAAAGCACGCTCGGCCGAATCGGCCAGCTGCTGGGTCAACTCGGGGCGCTTCGGGTCCACCGCCTTTCGGGCGTAACGTTGAACCGCACGCTCGCGCAGAGCGGGCGTTTCCAGCGCGGCGCGCAATCGGATGAAGCCGGTCAACTCGCCGTTTTCATCGGCCGGAGGGCGCAGGTAGCGGTAAGGCTCGCTGGGCGTCTCGCGCATGCCCAGCAAGAACACCGGCACACCATCGCCCGCATCCACGGGCAGCATGTAGTTGTTGTACTCACGCGCCTGGCCGGCCGCGTCGCGCAGCTTGTAACTCACACTCGGGCCCACATTGCGCAGTTCTTTGGTCTTGGTGGTCTTGTGGCCCGCGCCCAAACGCTCATCGATGGCGCTGCGCAAATCCACCTTGCGCACATCCACCGCCGAGCCCTCGGGACCTGCGCCACCGGACATGTTTTCCACGTTGATCACGCGCAAGCCGGTGAACTCGAGGCTCATTTTTTCGTTGCCATTGCTCAGGTCGGTGCTGCCGCCAATGGTGCCGTCCACCTCAAAGGACTGGGTGGCTGCCGACATGGGCACGGCCTGCAGCTTGACGCTGGAGCCGCCGTCGTCAAAGCTGGACTGGTAAATGTTGATGCCCTTGAAGCTGGCCGGGTGGTTCACCTCGACCCGCGCTTCACGCTTCTCGCCTGTGGCCTTGTCGTGGATGACGATGTCGCTGGCAAACAGCTTGGGCATGCCGGTCGAGTAGTACTCGACGATGAACTTTTTCAGCTCAATGACAAAGGGCAGGTCTTGCAGCAAGATGCCGTTGGACTGATTCAGGATGGCGGTGCCCGAGGCCGTGTCTTCGGCCACCAGCAAATTGCCCCGGAAGGCCGGGTTGCGCTCGGACAAACGGTGCTGCGCAGGCACATCGGCGATCAGGCCGCCGCCGTTGTAAATTTCCTTGCCGCCAAACCACATCTGGGCACGCACCGCCAAGTCGCCGTCGAGCAAACCGCCCACACACACCAGCACGATGGCCGAGTGCGCCGCGATGTAACCGATTTTGTTGGCCGCGCCTGCCTTGGCCGCCAGCATCCAGCCTTTGCCGGCCGGGGTATCGCGCTCTTGCAGCTTGACCTTCCAGCCCCCCGTGGCCAGCAGAGCGCCCAGGCGCTTGGCAGCCGCCTCGGGCGCTTCGTTCAAATGGCCTTCGGCCTTATGGTGAAAGGCCTTGAGGCTTTGCTCGCGGATGTTTTCCTTGTAGTTCTTCAGGTCCACCAGGATCTTGGGCGTGTTGCGGGCGATGCACAAACTGGTGCTGAGCACCAAGAACGCCAGGATCAACAAGAACCACCAGGCGCTGTAGACGGTGTTGAGCTTGAGGGTGGCAAACAACTCGGCCCAAAACGGCCCGAACTGGTTGATGTAGTTGTTGGTGGGCTCGTTTTGCTTGAGCACCGTGCCGATCACAGAAGCGATGCAAATGATCGTCAGCAAAGAAATCGCAAACCGCATGGACGACAGCAACTCGATCACGGCCTGCCCTCGGGGCGAGCCGCGCTCGGATTCAGGGCTGGATGCAACAGTCGTCATGGGGTGTTCAGAAAAAAATCCAACAAAAGGGATGGGGCAAAAGAATGGCGGGACACAGCCCGCCAGAAACACGCAAGGCCGGGAGAACCGGCCTTGGATTGCGTCATATCAGCCGATGCTGAATTGTGCCGCAGAGCGATGTGACTGGGCTGTAATCCCCCTGAAACCAGCAGGACAAGGCGAACACACCGAGCCGCAGCCCGGCCAGGTTTCAGCGCAAACCAGCGATGTAGTCGGAGACGGCCTTGATTTCGCGGTCGTTCATTTTGGCAGCGACCTGGGTCATTTGCAGGTTGTTCTTGCGAACGCCTTCACGGAACTGGACCAGCTGGGCAGCGGTGTAGTCGGCATGTTGGCCCGACAGACGGGGGTATTGCGAAGGCATGCCTGCGCCATTGGGCGAGTGGCAGCTGGCGCAAGCGGCGATCTGGCGGTCAGGAATGCCACCGCGGTAGATGCGCTCGCCCCAGGCCACCGTGTCTTTTTCCTTGGCAAAGCCGGGCTTGGCTTGCTTGGAAGCCAGCCAGTAGCTGATGTTGCGCATGTCTTCGTTGCTCAGGCCTGCCACCATGCCGCTCATCACGGCATTGGCGCGCTTGCCCGATTTGAATTCCTGCAGTTGCTTGAGCAGGTATTCAGGGTGTTGCTGGGCCAGCTTGGGGTTGACGGGGGTGCCTGAATTGCCATCAGCGGCGTGGCAAGCCACACAGGCCGCGGTGTAAATGGCCTCGCCTTTGGCCAGGTCGGGTTTGGCGGCTTGTGGCGCAGGGCCAGCAGCCATGGCAGAGCCTGCCACCAAAGCGGCCGACAGGGCGGTGATCAAGAGAGAGGAAATCGACTTCATGGCGTGATCCAAGAGTTGGCGCAAAACCCAAGGATTCTACAATGAGGTCCGCGTCAGTTTCCTGACGACCCAAGGTATCCCTGATTTATGAGCTCCCGCCCCCACGTTCGCGTTCCTGCCAGCCCACCCAAAGCGCCGAGCGCCAGCCCGGTCGTGGCCAACGCATCGCCAACGGCCCCCGCCGCCGTCACGCCCATGGGCTGGATGCACACCGCCCGTTTTTTGACCACCGCCGCGCAACTGCACCACTTGCCCGCGATGGACACCCCCGAAATCGCCTTTGTGGGGCGCTCCAACGCGGGCAAATCCACTTGCATCAACACCCTGACGCAAAAAAAGCAGCTGGCCTTTGCCTCCAAAAAGCCCGGCCGCACCCAGCACATCAACTTGTTTGCCTTGGGCAAGCAGGGCATCACCGACGCGGTGTTGGCCGATTTGCCCGGCTACGGCTACGCCGCTGTGGCCAAGATGGACAAGCTGCGCTGGCAGCAGGTCATGGCCAACTACCTGGTCAGCCGCGACAACCTGACCGGCATCGTCATGATGTGCGACCCCCGCCATGGCCTGACCGAGCTCGATGACATCCTGCTCGAAGTGATCCGCCCCCGGGTGGAACAAGGCCTGAAATTCCTGATCATCCTGACCAAGGCCGACAAGCTCACCCGCGCCGAGCAGGCCAAGGCCTTGTCGATTGCGCGACTGCAAGCCGGGGGCGGCGAGGTGAAACTCTTTTCGGCCCTGAAAAAGCAAGGCGTGGACGAGGTGGCCCAACTGCTGTGGGACTGGACGCACCCTGCTGGCGGGGCAAAGGCTGCGGCACCAGCCGCCGAGCCGCCCGAAGACGAACCCGAAGCCCTGGACGAGTGAGTCTGCGCTGACTTCAGACACGGACCACCGCCCATCAAGGAGTGAGCCGCCGTGCATCCCGACATCCAGACCTGGCAGCAAGCGCTGCCCCACGGCATCACCTTGAGCTGCCGCGCCAGCGGCGAGCCCGGCCGACCCGTGCTGATGTTTTTGCACGGCTTTCCGGAAGGGGCCTGGGTCTGGGACCCTTTGCTGCTGCATTTTTCCCGGCCCGAAAACGGCGGCTACCGCTGTGTGGCCCCCAACCTGCGCGGCTTCGAGCGCTCCAGCGCCCCCGAAGACGTCAAGGCCTACCGCGCCAAACACCTGGTGCAGGACATCGTGGCCCTGATCGACAGCGAATGCAGCGCCTGCCAACACAGCCAACCCTTGGCCGCCCTGATTGCCCACGACTGGGGCGGCGCGGTGGCCTGGAGTTTGGCCAACCAGCACCCACAACGGATAGGCCAGTTGGTCATCATCAACTCGCCCCACCCTGGCCCCTTCCTGCGGGCCTTGCAACACGACGCGGCGCAACAAGCGGCCAGCGCTTACATGAATTTTTTGGTGCAGCCCGAGGCGGCCGCGCAGTTGGCCGCCCACGACTTCGAGCGCCTGTTCGGCTTTTTGACGGGCCAAGACACCTCGTTGCCATCGCTCACCTCACCGACAGCAGACAACCGGGCCCACTGGCTCACACCCGCCGTGAAGGCCACATACCGAGAGGTCTGGCAGCACGGCCTGCAAGGCGGCCTCAACTACTACCGCGCATCGCCCCTGCGCCCGGCCACGGCCGCCGACCCGGGGGCCAGCGCCGTGCAAATCCCGCCCGAGGCGCTGCGCATCGAGGTGCCCACCTTGGTGCTTTGGGCCCAGGACGATGTGGCCTTGCTGCCTTGCCTGACCGAAGGGCTGGACGCACACGTCCCCGCGCTGACACTGGTGCCGATTGAAAAGGCCACGCACTGGGTGGTGCATGAGCAGCCCGCACGGGTGATTCAGGAAATCGCCGCTTTTCTGCAGCCCATGGGCGACAGGTCGGTTCAATAAAAACCGGTTTCGCCCTCGGGCCGGGTCTTGAAGCGTTTGTGCACCCAGTAATACTGCTCGGGCATGGTCAGGACCCACTCGGCCAGCAGACGGTTCATGCGGACCGTGTCTTGAACCAGGTCAGCACTGGGGAAGCCTTCGAGCGCGGCATGCACCTCGATGTCGTAACCCTGCGGCGTCATGCGGGTCACCACAGGCACGACCCGCGCCCCGACCACCCTTGACAAGCGCGACAGCGACGGCACGGTGGCGGCTTTTTCAACCCCCATGAACGGCACAAAAATCGACTCACCCCGCCCGAAATCCATGTCAGGCGACAGGTGCAAGGGCTCGCCTTTTTTGATGCCCGCCAAAATCTGGCGCATGCCCTGGTGCCGGAAATACGGCCGCACATTGCCCGAGCGCTCACGCCCCTGGCGCACCCAGGACTCGACGGCCGGACGCGACTGCCCCACAAAAATAAAGGCCACAGGCCCTGGCACCTCGAAGGACACCGCCAGGCCCCCCGCATCCAGCCCGACAAAATGCGGGGCAAACATCACCAAAGGCCCCGGCTGCTGCAAAGCTTGCACGTCCCCCACCCAGCGCAGGCGTTGCCGCACCAGTGCCTCGGGCGCATGCCAAAGCCAGGCACGGTCCATGACCGACTGACCAAAGGCCACAAAGTGTCGGTAGGCCAAGGCCTCACGCTCGGCTGCGGACCACTCGGGCAGGCACTGCTGCAAATTGACCCGCACAATGCTTCGGCGCTTGCCTGCCAGATGCCACAGCAGCCAGCCCAAGCCATGGCCTGCGGCCCTCACCCAAGGCAAAGGCAGGGGCGCAAACAGGCGCAAAACAGCGATCAGCAAATTCACCATGGTTTTGGGGGTCCGCTCAGGCCTGACGGGGGGGTTTGTAGCGGGCGTAACCCCACACGTATTGCGAAGGGCACTGCAAGATCAGCGACTCCATGGCCTGGTTGATCTGCACCACGGCAGTGTCCAAATCATCGGACAGGGCATGCCCCAGCGCCTGGGTGTGCAAACGGTACCCCCGCCCCCAAGACAAACGCTCGCCCCAAATCAGCACCACCCGGGCGCTGGTTTGCAAGGCCAAACGGGCGGCCAAGGTCATGGTGTAGGCGGGTTGGCCAAAAAACGGCGCCCACTGCCCCATGCCCTCGGGCGGCACCTGATCGGGCAACAAGCCCACAGCCCGCCCCGCACGCAAGGCCTTGATCATGTGCCGCACACCCGACAAAGTGGTCGGCACCGCCTCCAAGCCAGGCCGCTGGCGTGCCAAAGTCATGACCTCGCCCAGACCCGCATGCCGGGCGGGGCGGTACAGCACCGTCAAAGGACCGTGTGCGGCCGAAAAGCGCAAGGCCAGCGCTTGGGCCGTGATTTCAAAACAGCCCATGTGTGGGGTCAAAAACAGCACCCCTTGACCCGAGGCATAAGCCTCCACAGCGGCGCGGTCGTCGGCCCAGGCCAGTGCAGGTGTGCGGCCCAGCCACAAACGGGGCAACTCGGCCGACATGCGGCCAGCCTGCCCCACGGCCCGCCACACCCCCCCCCAGCCCAGGCCAGCTTGGCGCGCGTTGTGCAAAAACCGGCCTCTGTAGCGCCCAGACAAACACCAAGCCAGCCAGCCCCCCGCGCTGCCCAGCAGGTGCAGGGCCCACAAAGGCCAATGGGAAAAAAAACGAAACCAACGCAGCATAGGGCGTGATTTTGCCCTGAACCGGGTGCAGCTTGGCCGGTCCAGCTTCACGGGGCTCAGGCAAGCAACCGCCTTGCACCACGCGGGCCCGGGCGGCGCTCTACCTGTTTTCGGTCCGCCGCACTACCGGTTCACGCCAAACGCAAGTCACACAGCGGGGCCTACCATGACGACAGCGCCCGGAAAACGCCCATTCCACCCTATTCAGTGCAAACAAGGAATTCAGCATGAAAAACAACCAGATCAACCCGAACTATTTCAGCACCAGCCAAGCGGCCAAAATGCTGGGCCTGTCGGTCGGCACCATCCAGCGCATGGTTGAAAACGGGGTTTTCAAGGCATTTGTCACCCAAGGCGGGCACCGACGCATCCTGTCCTCTTCCCTGAACCAATACTGCAAACAAAAAGGCTTTCCGGGCCTGGAGACGGCATCCGACACGCCCTTGGTGTGTGTGCTGCACGACGACCAACATGTGGCCAGCGCCCTGGAAAAAATGACCCATTGGGAGCAAGTCAAGGTCATCACCCACCCGCTGGACTTGATGGGCATTCACCAGGCCGTGGGGGTCTTTTTCATCGATGCGCGCATTCCCTGGCTGCACACAGCCCCGCTGCACCTGCAGGACAATTTGATGCAAAACGCCCACATCGTCGTCTACAACAGCGGCCTGCTGCCCCCCAGCAGTCCCTTGCACCTGGCTCGAAATCTCAACCTCTTCGAAGGCGACATCAGCACCGACTTGGTCTATGGCTACATGCTCGGCACGGCTCAGGCCAGCGGCGTGGACACGCCCCGCCCAGTCCACCAGTAAAAAAACACCCGGGTCTTGAAAAGGCTTCAAATGCCCTTATGATTAGCACTCGATGGAGTTGAGTGCTAACAGCACCCCTCTCCTCAGATTTCAGCAGCACCCTAGACCGGTGCTTTTGTTTTTCAACCCTTGTTTCAAATCCAGGAGATTCCATGAAACTGCGTCCTTTGGGCGATCGCGTGATCGTCAAGCGTATCGAAAGCGAAACCAAAACAGCCTCGGGCATCGTGATCCCCGATTCCGCTGCAGAAAAGCCCGATCAAGGTGAAGTCTTGGCCGTCGGCCCTGGCAAAACCAACGACAAAGGCGAGACCAAAGCCCTGAGCGTCAAAGTCGGCGACCGCGTGTTGTTCGGCAAGTACAGCGGCCAGACCGTCAAGGTCGGCGGCGACGAGCTGTTGGTCATGAAAGAAGAAGACCTGTTCGCGGTCGTCGAGTAATTAACTTAATTCAGGAGCTACAAAAATGGCAGCAAAAGACGTAATTTTCGGCGGCGAAGCCCGCGCACGCATGGTTGAAGGCGTGAACATTTTGGCCAACGCGGTCAAAGTGACTTTGGGCCCTAAGGGTCGCAACGTGGTTCTGGAGCGTTCTTTCGGCGCCCCCACCGTGACCAAGGACGGTGTGTCCGTGGCCAAGGAAATCGAACTCAAAGACAAGTTGCAAAACATGGGCGCGCAGATGGTCAAGGAAGTCGCTTCCAAGACCTCTGACAACGCTGGCGACGGCACCACAACGGCCACCGTGTTGGCCCAAGCCATCGTGCGCGAAGGCATGAAGTACGTGGCTGCTGGCATGAACCCCATGGACTTGAAGCGCGGCATCGACAAGGCAGTGACTGCTTTGATCGAAGAGCTGAAGAAGGCCACCAAGGCCACCACCACCACCAAAGAAATCGCCCAAGTCGGTTCGATCTCTGCCAACAGCGACCACAGCATCGGTGACATCATCGCCAAAGCCATGGACAAAGTGGGCAAAGAAGGCGTGATCACTGTGGAAGACGGCAAGTCTTTGGACAACGAACTCGACATCGTTGAAGGCATGCAGTTTGACCGCGGCTACCTGTCGCCTTACTTCATCAACAACCCCGAAAAGCAAGCCGCTTTGCTGGACAACCCCTTCGTGTTGTTGTTCGACAAGAAGATCAGCAACATCCGCGATCTGCTGCCCACCTTGGAAGCCGTGGCCAAAGCCGGCCGTCCTTTGCTGATCATTGCCGAAGAAGTCGAAGGCGAAGCCTTGGCCACTTTGGTGGTCAACACCATCCGTGGCATCTTGAAGGTTGTCGCCGTGAAAGCCCCTGGCTTCGGTGACCGTCGCAAAGCCATGTTGGAAGACATCGCCATCTTGACCGGCGGCAAAGTGATCGCTGAAGAAGTCGGCCTGACCCTCGAAAAAGTGACCTTGGCCGATTTGGGCCAAGCCAAGCGCATCGAAGTGGGCAAGGAAAACACCATCATCATCGACGGCGCTGGTGCCGCGATCGACATCGAAGCCCGCGTCAAACAAGTGCGCATGCAAATCGAAGAAGCCACTTCCGACTACGACCGCGAAAAGCTGCAAGAGCGCGTGGCCAAGTTGGCCGGCGGTGTGGCCGTGATCAAGGTCGGCGCTGCCACCGAAGTCGAGATGAAAGAAAAGAAAGCCCGTGTGGAAGACGCCCTGCACGCCACCCGCGCTGCAGTGGAAGAAGGCATCGTGGCTGGTGGTGGCGTGGCACTGCTGCGCGCACGTCAGGCTGCTGGCACCATCAAAGGTGACAATGCCGACCAAGAAGCCGGCATCAAGCTGGTGCTCAAAGCCATCGAAGCGCCTCTGCGCGAGATCGTTTACAACGCCGGCGGCGAGCCCTCGGTGGTGGTGAACGCGGTGTTGGCTGGCAAAGGCAACTACGGCTTCAACGCTGCCAACGACACCTACGGTGACATGATCGAAATGGGCATCTTGGACCCCACCAAAGTGACACGCACTGCTTTGCAAAACGCAGCGTCCGTGGCCTCTTTGATGTTAACCACCGAGTGCATGATTTCCGAAGCACCGAAAGACGAAGCCGGCGCTGGCGGCGGCATGCCTGACATGGGCGGCATGGGCGGTATGGGCGGCATGGGCATGTAAATGCCCCGTCTGTCACCCCGGGCTTGACCTGGGGTCCATGACCTCAAAGCCCCGCAAGGTTCACGCCTTGCGGGGCTTTTTCATGCGCCCGCCCTGCACGCAACTCTGAACGATTTATGATCCGGGCATGCGTTACGGGTCATGGCTTGGCATTGTGGTGATTTTGCTCAAACTGAGTCTGGGCTCGGTCATGGCTTTGCCTGTCAGCCCGCACGCCCAGGGTCTGGTCCAGCCCGTCTGCCACGGCCAAGTGATCCCCGACGGATCCATCACGTCGCACGAGAGCCCCACGGCGCAGCAAACCACCGACGCCCCTGTCACCCAATTCCTGAATGCGGGCGGTGCGGACTGCCACCCCTGCTGCGCCACAGGACTGGGAGGAGTGAAGACCTTGGCACTGCTGCCCGCACCTGCTGCGCGCCCGCAGGCCCTCACGCGCCACTGGCTCAGCGCGAGCCTGCGACCCGATTTGCGTCCGCCCATCGGCTGAGCCCTCCTCCTTTGAACCTTCGTTCCGCGCTGGCTGGGCCAACGCGGCAAATTGGTATGGACGCGACGGCCAAGGCCGCGCAGGGATGAACGCATGACTTCTTCTTTTCAACAACACCACGGGGCGATGCTGCTCAAGTATTCGGGCATCAGCTTCATTTCGGGGGCCGTGAACCACGGCTTTTTCAGCGGCACACGCTCTTTATGGACCGCGGCCATGGGCATCGTGCTGTTTGTGCTGGGGGCTTGGTTGGAGCACCGGCTGAACCCGCCATCCAAGGACACCCCGAGCTCGGGTTTGCTGCAGACCTTGGTGCTGGGCACTTGGCTGTCGATCGGCCTGGGCTTTTTCACCGGCGGATTGCAGCACTTTCCGGACTCGCCCGCGCGCAGCGCCTGGGTGGTGCCGCTGGGCTTTTTCATCTCGGTACTGGCTCTGGGCCTGAGTGCGCCCCGCCACTGGCCGCGCGCGGCCACTGTGTATGTGCTGGTGGTCGGTTTGGCCGTTACCGCAGGCAGTTGGGGCGCTTGGCAATGGTTCGAGCGCCACCCCGACTGGGCGGCCACGGGCCACAGCCATGGCGAGAACTCTTCGGCAGACGACCACCATGGCCCCGCGAGCCATGCCGGACCCATCGCCCAAGTGGTCAGCCGCAGCATCACGGTGAACATGGACGACCAGATGCGCTTCACGCCCAGCCAAATTGACGTGCAAGCCGGTGAAACCATCCGGTTCGTCGTGCGCAACACGGGTCAAACAACCCACGAAATGGTGCTGGGCAGTGAGGAGGACATCCGTGTGCACGCTGCAGCGATGAAACAAGCCTCTGCCGCAGGTCCAGCACCCCATGAGGGACAAAGTCATGCCCCGGGACATGACCACGGGACCGGCATCGCCATCAGCGTGGCCGCAGGACAGATCGGTGAACTGGTGGTGACTTTCCCCAAGGCCATGACCTTGCAAATGGCTTGCTTGATCCCCGGGCATTACGAAGCAGGTATGCGCGGAACGATCACCGTGGGCGCCGAGGGGAAGGCCCCAGCAGCACCGGAGGCCGCCAAGCACGACCACCGCACGCACCCACACTGAGCCCCAAGCTCAATCCCTTGGCCAGTCCGGCCCACCAGTCAGGTGCGCCAGATGTTCAAAAGCCCCGCAAGGTTCACGCCTTGCGGGGCTTTGTTGGGTCTGAACGCGCTGATGAAGTCCGTGCGTTGGACTTCAGCCCCTTAAAAATCGCGGCCCAAGGTCAGTCGAACGGCCTCCAGTCCATGGTTAGGGTCTTTGTAGCCCCCATTGCTGATGTGCAGCAAGCCCACCCCCAATTTGGTCTTTTCATTGAGGCGGTACATGATGTCAAAAGTGGTTCTGAAGTTGAAATTGCCACTCAGTGACCGCACACGGTCTTCACCTTTGATGACCGAATAGGAGGGGTAAATGAACAAAGTCATGTCAAAGCCTTTGACATCGATGGTTTTACCGATGCCAGGTCCGAACATGTAGGTGCCTTGGCCATTGAGCATGCCCGAGACGCCATACCTCAAACCATAAAAACTCGTGGGCTTGGACTGGTAGGCAACATCCACCACACTCTTGGCCTTGGACAAAGAAAGGTCCCACTCTTTGTTGTGCACATCGGTCATGTACGACACCGTGACGGTCTCTTTGTTGACGGTGGTGGGTTCTGGCACCGCCGCAAACCAAGCGGATCCCAAAATGACGCCAATGGCGGCTGCGCTGTCAAACATGTGTCAATTCCTTTGATGGTTTTATTAATTGAAATATTAATATCAACAATTATCCTCCACCTACGAGGATCCACCCAAGCGCCCACTGGTTGAATGCGATTGAAAGCAACCATGCCATTGAGTGGGGGACAAACCGCAGCCACTGAGCATCACTCTGGCACGGTGGTCTCAAGCCTTGGCAGCGTGGGGTGGGCGTGGGGTGGCGTACCGGCGAGGGCTTAAGAAGAAAGCACGGGGGTGGCCGTTAGCCCCTGCCCCAACTCGGCGGCGACAGGCTCAGCGAAGACGCTGGAGGAGTGCGGCGGTCGAAGCATCCAGCCCGGCGTTGTCGCCTGAGGCCATGCGCGCATGGATGTCTTGGGCCAAGACCTTGCCCAGCTCCACCCCCCACTGGTCAAAGCTGTTGATGCCCCAAACCGAGCCACTCACGAACACGCGGTGCTCTTGTAGCGCGATCAATGCCCCCAGACTGGCGGGCGTGAGTTCGTCCAAGAGCAAAAAGGTGCTGGGCCGGTTGCCTGGAAAGTGCTTGTGCCCCCCCTCGTCGGCCTTCCCCAGCATCAGGGCCTGGGCTTGGGCGATCACGTTGGCCAGCAGCCACTCGTGGTGGTCTTTCAGACGGTGCGTGGGTTTTTTCACGGCGATGAATTCAACGGGCACCACATCCGTGCCCTGGTGCAGCATCTGGAAATAGGCGTGCTGGCCGTTGGTGCCCGGCTCGCCCCACAACACCGGTGAAGTGCCAAAGGGCAGCGCATGGCCGTTGCGGTCCACGCGCTTGCCGTTGCTTTCCATCTCCAGCTGCTGCAGGTATGCAGGCAACCGGCGCAAGGCGCTGTGGTAAGGCGCAATCGAGCGGCTGGTGTAATTCAGGAAATTGCGGTACCAAACGTCCAGCAAACCCAAACGCACCGGCAGGTTCTGCGCCAGCGGAGCGCTCTGGAAGTGCTGGTCCATCGCGTGGGCACCCGCCAGAAAATCCCGAAAGCCCTGCGCCCCGATGGCGATGGCCACCGGCAACCCGATCGCCGACCAGACCGAATAGCGGCCGCCCACCCAATCCCAAAAACCGAAAGTGGTGGTGATCCCCCATGCCGCAGCAGCTGCCACATTCGTGGTCAGCGCGGCAAAGTGGCGCGCCACATCGGTGCCGCCTTGGGCTTCAAACCAGGCCAGCGCCGAGCGGGCGTTGGTCAGGGTCTCGACGGTGGTGAAGGTTTTGGAAGCGATCAGGAACAGCGTGTTCTCGGCCTTGAGCCCTTGGAGCACCGCTGCCAATTCGTGGCCGTCCACGTTCGACACAAAGTGAAAGCGCTTGCCCGGGATCGCGACATCCTGCAAGGCCAGCACCGCCATCTGCGGCCCCAGGTCCGAACCACCGATGCCGATGTTCACCACGTCGGTGATCTGTGCATCCGCGCGCACCTGCTCGGCGTAGGCCAGCATGGGCTTCAAGGTGGCGTGCACCCGGGCCAAGGGTTCGGCCAAAGCGCCACTCAAACTGCCTTCAGGTTGGCGCAGCAGCCAGTGCATCACGGCACGGTCTTCGGTGGGGTTGATCGCCTCGCCACGGAACATGGCATCGCGGTGCGAGGCCAGTCCGGTTTGCCGGGCCAGCTCTTGCAGCAGGGCTTCGGTGGCCGCGTCGGTGTGGTTTTTCGACAGATCGGCAAACACATGGGGGGCCACCTGACTCAGGCTGGGCGCGCGCGCCTCATCGGTCGCCAACGCGGCGCGCAGGTCAAAGCCCACAAAGCCCTGCGCATGGGTTTGCAGGCTTTTCCAGGCGGGGGTCAGGTCGCAGCGCATCTCAGGCTTGCTGCATCAACACTTCAAGCTTGACCGCATCGGCGCAAAACGCCCGAATGCCCTCGGCCAATTTCTCGGTGGCCATGGCGTCTTCGTTCAGCGCCAATCGGAACGATGCTTCGTTGTAAGCCACCGCCGGCAAATCCATCGCCTGCGCTGCTGACGCATCCAGTGCCAAAACCAAAGGCGCTTCGCTGGCGGCCAGCTGTGCCAGCAACTCGGGGCTGATGGTCAGCAAATCGCAACCGGCCAACGCCGTGATCTGCCCAATGTTGCGGAACGACGCCCCCATGACTTCGGTGGCGATGCCATGCTTTTTGTAGTGGTTGTAAATGGCGCGCACCGACTGCACGCCCGGGTCGTTGGCCCCGGACTGGGCCGATTCGTCCCAAGCGGCGCCGGCAGACTTTTTGTACCAGTCGTAAATGCGGCCCACAAACGGCGAGATCAATTGCACTTGGGCTTGGCCACAAGCCACCGCCTGACAAAACGCAAACAGCAGCGTCAGGTTGCAGCGGATGCCTTCGCGCTCCAACTCGGCTGCGGCCTGAATGCCTTCCCAGGTGGCGGCGATCTTGATCAACACGCGCTCACGCGGGATGCCTTGCGCCGCGTACAGCGCCATGATGCGGCGGGCCCGCGCCACGGTGGCGGCGGTGTCAAAGCTCAGGCGGGCATCCACTTCGGTCGACACGCGGCCTGGAATGGTGTTCAAAATCTCGCAGCCAAAACGCACCAGCAAATGGTCCATGACCACATCGAGCGGTTGGTCCCGGTGGGCCGCCACAGAGTCGGCCAAGAGCGGCGCGTATTCGGGCTTTTGCACGGCCTTCAAGATCAAGGACGGGTTGGTCGTCGCGTCCTGTGGCTGAAACTGAGCCAACTGCCGGAAGTCGCCGGTATCGGCCACCACGGTGGTGAATTGTTTGAGGGCGTCGAGTTGGTTCATGGGGGCTTTGTCCATACAGGCTTGAATTATCGATGAAACAAAGTTACATTTCAAAGCAATTTTTTATGTAACTCAAGAACAGCATGGCTTTTGATCTGGTTTTCTTCGGCGGTACGGGCGATCTGGTGTGGCGCAAACTCATGCCGGCCCTGTTTCAGGCTTTTCGACACGACACCTTACCCGAAGGCGGCCGCATCATCGGTGTGGGCCGCGACGACCTGAGCGACGCGCAGTACCGCCAGCAAATCCAGTCACGCTTTGAGCAAGTCGAGGGCGACAAACGCCCCAAGCCCGAAGAGTTCGCGCGCTTTGCTGCCATGCTGTGCTACGTGCGCATGGACCTGTCCAAGCCCCAAGCCTACGCGGCCTTGTCTGCACGCTTGGCCGAGCGCGAGACCGACCACGTGGTGATGTATTTGTCCACCGCGCCCAGCCTGTTCACCACCGTGTGCGAACAACTCTCCGCAAACGGCCTGAACACGCCCAAGACGCGCATCGTGCTCGAAAAACCGCTGGGCCACGACCTGGCCTCCAACCGCGCCATCAACCACGCAGTGGGCCTGGCTTTCAAAGAGCAGCAAATCTTCCGCATCGACCACTACCTGGGCAAGCCCGGGGTGCAAAACCTGTTTGCCATGCGCTTTGGCAACGCCTTGTTCGAACCCCTGTGGCGACGCGAACACATCGCCAATATCCAAATCACCATGGCCGAAGAGTTGGGTGTGGAAAAGCGTGGTGGCTTTTACGACACCACGGGCGCCCTGCGCGACATGGTGCAAAACCACGCGCTGCAACTGCTGTGCGCCATCGCCATGGAGCCCCCCATCAACGCGCATGCCGACGCCATCCGCGACGAAAAACTCAAAGTGCTGCGGGCCTTGAAGCGCTGGACTCCCGAGACCTTGAGCCAGCACGTGATCCGCGGGCAATACAACGGCGGCAACATCTTTGGTCAGGCCGTGCCCGGTTACCGCGAGGAGCCTGGTGTCAGCCCGCAAAGCAGCACCGAAACCTTCGTCGCCTTGCGCACCGAAATCGCCAACTGGCGCTGGGCAGGCGTGCCTTTTTTCATCCGCACCGGCAAACGCATGGCCGCGCGTGAGGCTTACATCGAGATCAACTTCCGCCCCACACCGCACGAAATTTTCAAAAGCCCCATGGGCCATGCCAACAAACTGGTGATCCACCTGCAACCCAAGGATGGGCTGGAGCTGCACCTGTTCGCGCAAGGCCAAAGCAAAAGCGGCGAAGGCAGCGGTGGCGCGACGCTCAGCCCCGTGCACCTGGATTTGGACTTTGACAAACGCTTTGGCAGCCAACGCGTGGGCGCCTACGAGCGCCTGCTGCTGGATGTGCTGGACGGCCGCCTGAACCTGTTTGTGCGCAGCGATGAACAAGAAGAAGCCTGGCGCTGGGTGGAGCCCATCCTGCAACACTGGAAAAACGACCCCACCGGCCCTCGCCCCTACGCCGCAGGCACCTGGGGCCCCAGTGCATCGAGCGCCATGATCGCGCGTGACGGCTTTTGCTGGTCCGAAGAAATTTAAACCGGAGACCCCCATGCTCGACCGAATCAAAGCCTCTTTGCCGTCGCTGGCCCCGGCAGAACAACGCGTGGGCAAGCTGGTGCTGGCAGACCCACGCGCATTCGCCAATTTGCCTGTCACCGAGCTGGCCGACCGCTCGCACGTGAGCAAACCCACCGTGGTGCGTTTTTGCCGCAGCATGGGCTACGACGGCCTGTCCGACTTCAAACTCAAGCTCGCGGGCAGCGTGAGCGAGGGCGTGCCCTTCATCCACCGCAGCGTCGACGCCGATGACAAAACCAGCGACATCGCGGTCAAGGTGATCGACAACACCGTCGCCGCTTTTCTGAAGTACCGCAACGACGCCAGCTCCTTCGCGCTGGAGCACGCCGCACACGCCCTGGCCGCCACCCAAAAAACCAACCGCCGCATCGAGTTTTATGGCGTGGGCAACTCCGGCATCGTGGCGCAAGACGCGCAGCACAAATTCTTTCGCCTGGGCGTCAACGCCATCGCCTACAGCGACGGCCACATGCAGGTCATGAGCGCGTCCATGCTCAAGCCGGGCGACTGCGCCGTGATCATCTCCAACTCCGGCCGCACCCGCGACCTGATGGACGCCTGCGACATCGCCAAAAAACAAGGCGCCACCACCATCGTGATCACCGCCAGCGGCTCCCCGCTGGCCAGCGCCGGGCACATCCACCTCACCGCCGACCACCCCGAGGGTTACGACAAATACAGCCCCATGGTCTCGCGCCTGCTGCACCTGCTGATCATCGACATCCTGGCCACCACCGTGGCGCTGCGCATCGGCGAGGCCCTGCAACCAGCCTTGCGCGACATGAAGCAGAACCTGAGCAGCAAGCGCTACACCTGAGCGCACATTCGGCCAGTCGGGCGGCTTCCCACAGGAAAGAATTCGGCTCTAGGCATGTGCCGCCTCTGGCCAACGCATGCGAATGGCGGTGCCGCGCCCACCACCCACCGGGCTGACGACGCTCACCTGCGCACCGTGCTGGCTGGCGATTTCCTTCACGATGGCCAGGCCCAGGCCGCTTCCGCTCACACCCGAAGGTGCGGCTCGGTAAAAGCGCTCAAACACATGGGCTTGGTGCTCGGGGGTGATGCCCGGGCCGTCGTCCTGCACTTCCAGCCAAGTCGCCCCGACACGCACCGTGATGTGTGTCCCCACAGGGCCATGGTGAATGGCGTTGTCAATCAGGTTGCTCAAGGCCTCGTGCAGCAACAGGTCCACGCCCTGCACCTCGCATTGCGCCACCAGCGTCTCCAGCCCCAGGTCATCGCCCAGCTGGTGGGCGCGCATCAGGTGCTCTTGCGTCACGCGCCGCGCCAGCGCCACCAGGTCCACACTTTGCGGACTGTGCATTTCACGGGCATGCTCGACCCGCGTCATGGCGAGCAGCTGCTCGGTCAGGCGCACTGCATCGTCGGTGGTTTGCATGGCCGCAGAAAGCAAGGCCTGCGCCTGCTGCGGCTCGGCATTGCGCTGGGCCAGCGCCAGCTGTGTTTTGAGAGCTGTGAGCGGCGTGCGCAGTTGGTGCGCGGCGTTGTCCAAAAAGCGTTTGCGGATGTCGATCAAGCGGCCCAAGCGGTCCAGGTAGCTGTTGAGCGTCCCGATCAGGGGCCGCAACTCGCGTGGCAAGTCAGGCGGCTGAATGGGCGAAAAATCATCTTCGGCCTTGCTCGCCAGTTGCTGGCGAAAGGCTTCCAGCGGCCGAATGCCACGCTGCACCCCCCAGATCACCAAACCCGCAGCCGCCAGCAGCAGCAAACCTTGGCTGCCCAGGGTGTCCCACAAAATATGCTGGATGAGCAGCTGACGCGCCTCCATGGTTTCTGCCACGGTGATCTTGATCAAGGGATCGGCCAGGCCCGCGTCCTCGATGACGTGCCGAAGTTGGGCCACACGCACGGGCTGGTTCAGGTAGACCCCGTCGTCGAACTGCACCAAGGCAAAGAACTTCACCGCCGACTGCGTGCGCACTGGGGCATCAGGCAAGTCCGCTACCCCGGCCAGCCACTGACCATCGGTGCGGGTGATTTTGTAAAACAGCCGTGAGCCGGTGTGGTTTTCAAACAAGTAGCCTGCGGCCTTCATCACGTCCAGCTGCAAGCGCCCCTCGCGCCAAGACAACTCTTCGGCCAGGGTGCGCGCAGCCAGGTACAAAGACCGGTCGTAAGCCTCATTGGCCGCCTGCACCGCGTTGCCATAGCCCACCCAGGCGTTCACGCCGATCAGCGCCACCAGAGGCAACAAGATCCAACTGAGCAAGCGCCGGCGCAGCGAGGCCACAGCTCCGATCGCAGGCGCTGGCGTCGCGGTCATGCGCGCCCCGATGGGGAGGTCAGCATGTAACCCATGCCGCGAAACGTGGTGATCACGACTTCGGGCGCAGTCCCATTGGAGGCCGCTGATGATTCGAGCTTTTTGCGCAAGCGGTAAATGAGCACCTCGACCGCATCCAGACCGGTGGCCTCATCGGCAAACACCTCGGTGTGCAATTGCTCCTTGCTCACTGTGCGCTGGGGCGAAGACAACAACACGCGCAGCGCAGCAGCCTCGCGCTGGGTCAGTGCCAACACCTGACCGTCCAGTTGGGCGGTGCCGTTTTCCGGCTGCATCTCCAAAGGGCCCCAGCGCAAGGCCGTGTTTTTGACGCGCCCTTGGCGGCGCAGCAGCACCTGCAAACGGGCTTCGAGTTCGCTCAAATCAAACGGCTTGGGCAAATAGTCATCGGCGCCCATGTTCAGACCCAACACCCGGTCCGGGACGCTCGCACGCGCCGTCAACACCAGCACCGGCACCGCATCCCCCCGCGCACGCAAGTTCTGCAGCACGCTCAGGCCGTCTTGACCTGGCAACTGCAAATCGAGCAACACCGCATCGAAGCCATGACCCGGTTGCAGACTGCGCTCAGCCGCGTGGCCATCGGTGGCAAATTCCACGGCCATGCCGCCCTGGCGCAAGGCCGTTCCCAGCCATAAGGCAATGTCAGGGGTATCTTCCACCAGCAAAATTCGGGGGGTCATGAGAGCCTGAGGGTATTCACTGAATGGGTTTGACAGGTGATTGACAGCTTGACGACTGGCTCGGCAACACAATCGTGCCACCTGCCCAAGGTGCGTGCCTGGCAGAGGTCGTTTTATTTTCACACAGGAGACCCGCATGTCCATTTCCAAACGCGACTTTCTGGCCCTCGGCGCTGCCGCTGGTGCTTCCATGGCTCTGCCCGCTTGGGCCCAGGCCAAACCGCTGATCTCCAGCATCCACATGTTTGTGCCCGCCGCCCCCGGCGGCGGCTGGGACGGCACCGCCCGTGCCATGGAGCGCGCCGCCAAGGCCGCAGGTCTCGTCGGCACCATGCAGTTTGAAAACGTCGGTGGCGCCGGCGGCATGGTCGGTCTGCCCCGATTTGTGAACCAGCGCAAAGGCCAGGGCAACACCCTCATGGTCGGCGGCTCGGTCATGATCGGCGCAGGTATCGCCAACAAGAGCCCCGTGACCATCAAGGACGTGACCCCGATTGCCCGCCTGACCGAAGAAGCCGGCGTGATCGTGGTGCCCGCCAACGGCAAGATCAAGACCTGGAAAGAGCTGGAAGCGGCCATCAAGGCCAACCCCAAAGCCGTCTCGGTAGCCGGTGGCAGCGCAGGCGGCACCGACCACCTGATTTTGGGCATGTTGATCAAGGCCTTGGGCAAGAACCCGCGCGAAGCGGCCTATGTGGCCTTTGCCGGCGGCGGCCCCGCCAACGCGGCGATTTTGGGCGGCCAGGTCAGCGCAGGCATTTCGGGCTACTCCGAATTCGAAGAGCAAATCAAAGCCGGCCGCATGATCCCGCTGGCCGTGTCGGGCAAGCGCCGCATCCCTGGCGTCAATGTCCCCACTTTGACCGAATTGGGCATCAACGTGACCGAATCCAACTGGCGCGGCGTGTTCGCGCCCCCCGGCATCTCGGCTGCTCAACGCGAAGCCATGATCGACTTTGTCACCAAACTCAACGCCTCGGCCCCCTGGAAGCAGGAATTGGAAACCCGCAAGTGGACCGACGCCTTCATGACCGAGCGCCCCTTTGAGCGCGACCTGGCCAAGGACATCGAAGAGAAAGCCGTCTTGATGAAAGAACTGGGCCTGGCATGACGCCTTTTCGAGTGGCCTTGTTGCTGGCTGTCCTTTGCGGGGTGGCCGCTTGGCAGGTGTCGGTCATCCCTGAATCCATGATGCAGATGACCGTGGGCCCTGTGCTGGCCCCGGGCGTGATCGTGGCCGCGCTCAGCGCTTTTGCCGTGCTCTACGGCATCAGCGCTTGGCGCGGTCGCCAAGCCGACGACAGCCTCGCCCCTGACCAGTCGCCCCTGCCTGGCGCCCACATCCGCATGCTCAGTTTGCTGGGCGGCGGTGTGGCCTTCATTGCCCTGGTCATCCCCCTGGGTTTTGTCATCCCCGGCACGCTGTGCGGCATGGGCGTGGCACGCGCCTTCGATGCCCCCCTGAACCTCCAGTCTGCGCTGGTCTGCACGGCCATTGCCAGCACCTTTTGGTTTGTATTTGCCCAATTGCTGGGCGTGGGATTGGGCCCTGCCCTGCCTTGGCTGATTTAACGCGCGGTGGCGCCGCAAGGCGCCTGCCCGTTTTCACGTTTTTCGATCGGATACCCCATGGAAGCCTTTGACGCCCTGATGGGTGGCTTTGCCATTGCCCTGCAACCCACCACCTTGATGTGGGGCTTCGTCGGCTGCTTTATCGGCACCTTGGTCGGTGTGTTGCCGGGCATTGGCCCGGCCCTCACCATCGCCTTGCTGCTGCCCCTGACCTACCATGTGCCGGCCACCAGCATGTTCGTCATGTTCGCCGGCATCTACTACGGTGCGGCGTATGGTGGCTCCACCACCTCCATCTTGCTCAACACCCCGGGTGAATCGGCGGCGGTGGTCACGGCGCTGGAGGGCAACAAAATGGCCCGAAGCGGCCGTGCAGGACAAGCCCTGGCCACAGCGGCCATCGGCAGTTTTGTGGCTGGCACCATCGGCACGCTGGCCCTGACCTTTGTCGCCCCTTGGGTGGTCGAGGCCGCGCTGGCCTTTGGCCCGGCCGAATACTTCAGCCTCATGGTGCTGTCGGTCGTGGCGGTCTCGGCGGTGCTGGGTAACTCCATGCTGCGCGGCTTGGTCGCACTCGGCTTGGGCTTGCTGCTCGGCATGGTGGGTGTGGACTTGCAAACCGGTCAACCCCGCTTCACCTTTGGCCGCCCGGAATTGCTCGACGGCATCGAAGTGACCGTGGCGGCCGTAGGCTTGTTTGCCGTGGGCGAAGCGCTCTACCTGGCCTGGCAAGGCCGCGAGTCCAAAGGCGGCGAAGTCATGAAACTGACGGGCAGCCTGTGGATGAGCAAACAAGACTGGGCCCGTTCCTGGAAAGCCTGGTTCCGCGGGGCCTTCTTTGGCTTCCCCATCGGCGCCATGCCTGCAGGCGGGGCCGAGTTGCCCACCTTGCTGTCGTACTACACCGAGAAAAAACTCTCCAAGCACCCCGAAGAATTTGGCCACGGCGCCATCGAAGGCGTGGCCGGCCCCGAAGCGGCCAACAACGCGGCCGCCGCCGGTGTGTTGATGCCCCTGCTAACGCTGGGCATCCCCACCTCGGCCACCGCCGCCATCATGCTGTCGGCCTTTGAGGGCTATGGCATCCAGACCGGGCCACAACTCTTCAGCCAGCAAGGCAGCCTGGTGTGGACCCTGATCGCCAGCCTCTACATTGGCAACGTGATCTTGCTGGTGCTCAACCTGCCGCTGGTGAGCCTGTGGGTCAAGCTGCTCAAGATCCCGCCGCCTTGGCTGTATGCCGGCATCATCGTCATCTCGACGGCCGGCGTCTACGGTGCGGGCAACTCGGTATTCAATGTGGGCTTGCTGTTTGTCTTTGGCCTGCTGGGCTACACCATGCGGCGCTTTGACTTTCCTGCCGCCCCCCTGATCGTGGGCCTGATCCTAGCGCCCCTCGGTGAACAGTCGATGCGCCAAGCCCTGACCATCAGCCAAGGCGACTGGTCCACCTTCTTCACGCGGCCCTTGTCGGGGGGCTTGATGGCGATAGCAGCTCTGCTGCTGGTGGTGCCACCGCTATGGAAAGCCTATCGCGCCAAGGGTTGAATGCTTTGGAGCGCATAAACGTCGTGATCACTCAGCAGTTCTGTCATTTGAGCGCAGGCAGCTTGTCCGTGACCGTGCAGGAAGCGCCGCCCTCAGATCAAGTCTTGCTCTTTTTCGTTCGTCGGCTTTGAATCATCAAAACATTCATTTCACCATCTAGAGACGACGCATAAAAGCGCTCGATCATCTGAACAGAAGTGCGTGCATTTCGGGCCAGTGTCAGCATGTCGATGCCTTGCCCATAAAGCAATCGAAACATGATCGACGTATGGCGTAGGCAATACAGGGTCCGAGGTCGGTTTTTGTCGTCTGTGGTCGGCAGACCAGCCTCTCGCATCACCCATTTGAACCAGAACCCTAGCACAGCCAAAGCGTAATTTCGATCTTTCTCAGCAGGCAGGAAAACATAATCTTCTGGACTGCCCAATCCTTGTGACTTGGTATGGCGCAATGCGGCCTCATAAACTTGTACGGCCGCTTGCATCGAGACGATCGGCTTGTTGTGTTTCTTGGTTTCGGGCAAATTCAGTCGCAAATAAACCGTCTCACCACGCACCACGGTGACATGTTTGTTTTTCAGCTGCCTGAGATCCCCTGGCCTCACAAACGCATTGACCATAAAGCGTATGACCCAAAACATGTCCGGGGCCAGCAGCATGTTTCTGGGCGCCACCCAAAACCGATCACGACGGCCCTCTGTCGATTTAAGCGGTGGTGCCGACACACTCGAACGTGACATCTTCAATGCAGTGGATGCGAGTTTTCGGTACTCGTCCAGTGACAACATGGCCCTGGGTTGTGTTCCCACTTTGATACGCGGAAACTCGGGGACTTCTTTGAGCAAGCCTTGGCGTACGGCCAGCTTCAATAACTTTCGTACCAACACCAGGTATTGAGAAATGGTGGTCGCGCTCAACTGGTGTTGCGTCAAGCGAGAAACGAATCCCTCCAAATCGACATGGGTCACCTGTGTGGGGGCGACATAGCGAAAGAAGGGCAAGACATGTGCATCGAGTCTGTTCTTTTGAATACCGACCGATCCAGCGCAGAATTCATGCCGTTCAACACGCTCCCACTCAAGGTCCAACAACTTGGCAGCCAGTGTCGCGAAGTTGTTCTTTTTCTCGAAATCACGCTGTTCTGACTGAGCTGGGACCGCGAACCCGTTTTGCGCTGTTCGTGGGTTTGAGGGGGGGTGAGGTGTGGTGCGTTCCACAATGCCGTCTTCCCCAGCACCAACACGCTCTAGTGCTTGGGGCTGCCCACAAATAGAGGCCCAAGCTTTGGCTGGTACGACATAGAAAGCCGGCTTGTTCTCATGGAGAACCAAAAGTGGCGAATTTCCACAATCACTCACCGAACCCAAAGCGTCCGACAAAAAATCATTTAAGCCAACTAATTTGCCTACATTTGTGAATTCAATGACCATGTTGGCTACGTTATGACAGACTGACCACCATGTCTGTTCGGGAAGACACTAGACGTGGTATTTCAATCTAGCTGCTCTGGCTACATTGGCAGCCGTTTCGGGCACTGCTTTCGCACAATCCACCGTGACCATCTACGGCAACCTTGATACTGCATACACACAGTACAAGAACGGCACTTCCAAAATTACTGGCTTGTCTGGTTCACAGATGACTTCCAGCCTGATTGGCTTCCGTGGTGAAGAAGATCTGGGTGGCGGTTTGAAAGGCATTTTCAAACTCGAAGGTAGCCTGTCTACAGACAGCGGTGTCGGCTCTGCTAGCAATACCAATAACCAAGTTGCTGGTGGTGCAGTTACTGCCGGCGTGACAACGGGTATTGGCGGCGCACAAGGCCTGACATTCAACCGTTACGCTCATGTGGGCGTCTCTGGCGGCTTCGGTGAAGTTCGTTTGGGCCGTGACTATACATCCGCTTTCCAGTGGGGTGTGGCTGCTGCTGACGTGTTCGGCACTAACGGTCCTGTCAGCGGCAACAACATGATGCTGAACTTGGGTGTTGTGAACAAGCAAGCCACCACCTCCGGTGCGTCCAACATGATTGGTTACATGACGCCAAAAATCAACGGTTTTGAAGCCAAGCTGCAAGCTTTCTACGGTGAGAACAAGAGCGACAGCACCACTGCTGGTGCGAAAGCCAAAGACGGCGACGGCACTTCCATTGCTGTCAAATACAGCAACGGTCCTATCATGGTTGCTTACGGTACCCAGACCACCAAGGGCACAGTTGATGCAGCTGTCGCTAGCACTTCTCTGGCAACTAACGGCGAGTACACACAATCTGCTTTGTCCGCTACTTATGACTTGGGCGTTGCCAAGGTTGTGTTCACCAACGCAAAAGAAGAGCTGACAAAAACAGCTGGTCTTTCCACCAACAAGACCAACTTGTTTGGCGTTGTTGTGCCAATGGGCGCCACCAACTTGAAAGCATCTTACGCAGCATCCACAATGAACGTTGTCGGTACTGAAACTAAAGGTACGCAATTCGGTATTGGCGCTGACTACTCCTTGTCCAAGCGTACGATGGCTTACTTCGCTTACTCCAAAGTCGAAAACACAGACGGCGGCACAGCCTATTACACCGGCGTTACTGGCGCAGCGGCTAACAACAGCTCGACTGGTATCGCCATCGGCCTGCGTCACTCCTTCTAATTCCCCGCTGGCGCAAGCCAGTTGAGAGTTAAAAGACCAAAAAACCCACCGTGGCAACACGGTGGGTTTTTTTATGGTGCTAGGTTTGATTGGCTGACTGTGCCTAAGTTGGGCATTGACCCCCGTTCAGGTCGAGGATCGCAATCCCCTCACACCACCGCGTGGCAAGCGATCTTGATGCCTTTGAAATCGCGCAGCGGCGGGCGCTCGGCGCGGCAGATGTCGGTGGCTTGTGGGCAACGGGGGTGGAAGGTACAGCCGCTCGGTGGGTTGAGCGGGTTGGGCACTTCGCCTTGCACAGGCGTGCGGGCGCGGCCGGTGTCGTGCATTTTTGGAATCGCGTCCAGCAGCATGCGGGTGTAGGGGTGCTGCGGGTTGCCAAACAGAGTGTGTTTGTCGGCCAACTCCACCAAGCGGCCCAGGTACATCACGCCCACCTGGTCACTCACATGGCGCACCACCGCCAGGTTGTGGCTGATGAACAAATACGTCAGACCCCGCTCGCGCTGCAGGTCTTTCATGATGTTGAGCACCTGCGCCTGCACGCTCACGTCCAGCGCCGAGGTCGGCTCGTCGCACACCAAAAACTCCGGCGCGGTGGCCAGGGCCCGGGCGATCGAGATGCGCTGGCGCTGCCCGCCCGAGAATTGGTGCGGGTACTTGACCATGTCGAGCGGTGACAGGCCCACGGACTTGAGCAGTTCGGCCACACGGGCTTTGAGCTCTTCTTCATCGCTGATCAGGCCATGCTCTTTGAGTGGCTCGCCAATGATGTTGTCCACCGTCCAGCGTGGGTTCAGGCTGGCATAGGGGTCTTGGAAAATCATCTGGATGCGTTGGCGCATGGCCTTGGCATGGTTCGATTTGAAGGCGGCGTGCGCGTCTTGCCCATCAAAGGTCAGGCCGCCGCGTGTGGGCTCGTACAGGCCCACCAGCAAGCGGGCCACGGTGCTCTTGCCGCAGCCGGACTCGCCCACCAGGGCCAAGGTTTTGCCGCGCTCGATCTCGAAGCTCACGCCATCCACGGCATTGAGCATCTGGCGCGGCTTGCGCTCGATCACACGGTTGAGCCAAGGGGCCGAGACGTCGAAGGTTTTGGCCAAGTCGTGGGCCACGACCAAAGGCTGCGGCTTGGTGTTGGTCATGTTGTCGCTCATGCGGCACTCCCATCGTGCAGCCAGCAAGCGGCTTGGGTTTCACCGGCTTGGACGAGATCGGGCCGGTCCTGGCGGCATCGGTCGAAGGCTTTGGGGCAGCGCGGGTTGAAGGCGCAGCCCTGCGGGATGGCGTTCAGGCGCGGCATCGCGCCGTCGATCTGGTTGAGGCGTTCGCGGTCACTGTCCATGTCGGGGATCGAGGCCATCAGACCAGCGGTGTATGGGTGTGCGGGGTGGTTGATGACCTGGTGCACGGGACCAATCTCGGCCACGCGCCCGGCATACAGCACGGCCACGCGGTCACAGGTCTCGGCAATCACGCCCATGTCGTGCGTGATCAGCATGACCGCAGCGCCACGGTCTTTGCAGACCTTTTTGAGCAAACTGATGATTTGCGCTTGGATGGACACATCGAGCGCCGTGGTGGGCTCGTCGGCCACAATCAGTTGAGGCTCGGCGGCCAAGGCCAGCGCAATCACCACGCGCTGGCGCATGCCGCCCGAGAACTGGTGCGGGTAATGGTCAATGCGCTCTTCGGCGGCCGAAATGCCGGTGTCCTTGAGCAGCTGGATGGCGCGTTGCCGCGCCTCCTGGGGCGTCACAGGCAGGTGGGCCAGGATGGTTTCGGTCAGCTGCCGCCCAATGGAGTACAGCGGGTTGAGCGAGGTCAGAGGGTCCTGAAAAATCGCACCGATCTTGCGGCCCCGGATGTGGCGCATCTGGTCATTGTTCAGGTGGTCAATGCGCTGGCCTTCGAGCAAGATCTGCCCACCGGCCACACGGCCCGGCGGCTCCAGCAAGCCAATGATGGCCGCGCCCGTGAGCGACTTGCCTGCGCCCGACTCGCCCACCACCCCCAAAATTTCACCGGGGGCGATGTCGAAAGAAATATGGTCCAGCGCACGCAAGGTGCCGTGGCGGCTGGGGAATTCCACCACCAGGTTGTTGACTTGTAAAAGACTCATCGCAATCTCGGATTCAGCGCGTCGCGCAACCAGTCACCCAGCAGGTTGACCGACAAGGCGATCAGCACCAGCATCAGGCCCGGAAAAATCGTGATCCACCACTCGCCCGAGAACAAATAATCGTTGCCCACGCGAATGAGCGTGCCCAAAGAGGGCGAGGTGGGCGGTGCGCCCACGCCTAAAAACGACAGCGTCGCCTCGGTGATGATGGCCGTGGCCACCTGGATGGTGGCCAACACCATGACCGGTCCCATCACGTTGGGCAGCACATGCTTGGCCATGATGCGCAAAGGGGCCACACCCGTCACGCGTGCGGCCTGCACGTATTCCTTGTTGCGCTCGACCAAGGTGGTGCCGCGCACTGTGCGGGCGTACTGCACCCAACCGGTCAACGAGATCGACAAAATCAACACGCCAAAAGCCAGCGACTCGTGCGCATTGGGGAACAGGGCTCGGCCCACCCCTGCAATCAGCAGCGCCACCAAAATGGCGGGGAAAGACAGCATCACATCGCACAAGCGCATGAGCAAAGCGTCGATCCAGCCGCCTTTGAAACCCGCCAGCAAACCCAGGCCCACACCCACCACCACCGACAAGACCACCGAGGCCAAGCCCACCACCAAAGAGATGCGCGAGCCGTAGATCAGGGCCGACAAAATGTCACGCCCCTGATCGTCGGTGCCGAGCAAAAACTTGGTGGAGCCCCCGTCCATCCAGGCGGGGGGCAAGCGGGCATCGCTCAGCTCCAGCGTGGCCAGGTCAAACGGGTTGGTGGGCGCCACCCAGCCGGCAAAAACCGAACAAAACAGACAGACGAAAGCGATGCCAGCCGCCACCATCGCGGTGGGCGATTGGCGGAAGCTGTAACCGACGTCGCTGTTCAGCCAACGTTTCAGTGCGTTCATGTATTACTTGATGGAGATGGACTTGAACGGCATGTAGTTGTCACCGCGCTGCACCAATGTGACCTTTTTGCTGGTGCCCCAGGCCAGCGCTTGCTGGTGCAAAGGCAGGTGACCGATGTCTGCACTGTGCAATTCGAAGACCTCTTTGATCATGGCATTGCGCTTGGCTTGGTCGGTTTCGCTCTGGATTTTCACGGTCAGCTCGTCCACCTTGGGGTTGCAATAAGCGCCCAGGTTGAACTGGCCCGTGCCTTTGTCGTCCACGCAGCGCATCAAGGCATTGAGGGCGTTGTGGGCGTCGTAGGTGCTGGGGGTCCAACCCAGCAAATAGAAGCTGGTGTCGCGGCGCAAAATTTTCGGGAAATAAGTGCCCTTGGTCTCGGCCTTCAGGTTGATCTTGATGTTCACCCGTGCCAAGTTGGCAGCCACGGCCTCACAGATCTGGCCGTCGTTCACATAACGGTCGTTGGGGCAGTTCATGTCCACCGAAAAGCCCGTGGGGTAACCGGCATCGGCCAACAGCTTCTTGGAAGCTTCTGGGTCAAAGGGCAAGCGCTTGTTCAGGTCTGGGTTGTAACCGTTGATGCCGGGGCCCACCATCAAGGCGCTGGGGTTGGAGGCGCCGCGCATCACGGTGCGCTTGATGCCCTCGATGTCGATGGCCTGGTAGAAGGCCTGGCGCACGCGCTTGTCCTTGAAGGGGTTCTTGCCCTTCACGCTGGAGTACAGCAGTTCGTCACGCTTTTGATCCATGCCCAAAAAGATGGTGCGCAGCTCGGGTGCCACCAGAGCGCGGGTGTTGGCACCGGCATTGATGCGGGGCACGTCTTGCACGGGCACGGGCTCCATGATGTCGATCTCGCCCGACAACAAAGCCGCCACGCGGGTGGGGTCGTTGGAGATCACGGAGAAGATGACTTCATCGACGTTGCCTTCGATCTTGCCCCAGTAGTTGCCGTTGCGCACAAAGGTGGTGCGCACATTGGGCTGGCGCTCGCGCAGGCGGTAGGGGCCTGTGCCGTTGGCGCGGAAGGAAGCGGCATTTTCAATGCCCTTGCGGCGGTCCACAGGCCGCGTGGCCTGGTTGTCCTCGCACCACTTCTTGCTCATGATGTACACGGTCGACAAAACGTTGGGCAAGATAGGGAAAGGGGCCTTGGTTTCGATCTCGATGGTGTGGCTGCCCACCTTGCGCACTTCCTTGATGTCGTTGGTGTTGCTGCGCATGTCCGAGCCTTCGCCCGCAGCGCGGTTGATCGAGAACACCACGTCATCGGCCGTGAAAGGTGTGTCGTCGTGGAAGCGCACGTTCTTGCGCAGCTCAAAACGCCACACAGTGGGCGATGTCTGCTTCCACGAAGAAGCCAGTCCGGGTTCGAACTTCAGGTCTTTGCTCACGCCCACCAGCGATTCGTAGACGTTGTTGGTCACGCTCAGTTGCAGGGATTCGTTGAGCGAATGCGGGTCCATCGACAAGGCGTCGCCCTGGTTGGCGATGCGCACGGTGGCTGCGTGTGCAGCGCCCAAGGACAAAGCCGAGACGATGGCCGCTGCCACCAGCGAGCGGGAGAGTTTGGAAGTGCGCATGAGAAAACTCCTGTGGTTGAAAGTGAAAGGCGGTCAGGGCTTGACCGTGGTGCCTAAGGGCAAAGCCTGCTCCACCAAACTGGCGTGCAAGGCCGCGCCCAAAGGCAGGATCTCGTCGTTGAAATCGTAACGGCTGTTGTGCAACGGGTGGGGGCCCGGGCCGTGGGGCAGACCTTGGCCGATGCGGATGTACGCCCCGGGTTTGGCCTGCAGCATGAAAGAAAAATCCTCGCCACCCATGCTGGGCAGCATGTTGCGCCAGACCTTGTCTTCGCCCACCAAGGCCGCTGCCACGTCGCAGGCAAATTGCGCCTCGGACACGGTGTTCACGGTGGCGGGGTAGACGCGCTCATAGGTCAATTCGGCCGATGCGCCAAAGCCCTGGGCGATGCCGTTGCACAAAGACCGCAAGCGGTCTTCGATCTGGTCTTGCACGGTCTCGCTGTAAGTGCGCACCGTGCCCACCAAAGTCACCTCGCCGGGGATTACGCTCATGGCCCCGGGGTGGCCGCCTTGCATCGAACAAATGCTGACCACCGCCTGGTCAAAGGCCGACAGGTTGCGGGCCACCACGCTTTGCGCAGCGGTGATGATGTGGCCCGCCACCAGCACCGGGTCGACGGCCTGGTGCGGGCGGGCGCCATGGCCGCCTTTGCCTCGGATGTGGATCTCGATCCGGTCGACTGCCGCCTGCATGGGGCCTGGGGTGATGCCGATCACGCCCAAAGGCGTCTCGGGCGAGTTGTGTTGGGCGTAGACCTGCTCGCACGGGAAACGCTCGAACAAGCCGTCCTCCATCATGGCGCGCGCACCCGCGAAACCTTCTTCGCCGGGCTGAAAAATCAGCACCGCTGTGCCATCAAAACGCCGGGTTTCGGCCAGGTACCGGGCCGCGCCCATCAGCATGGCCGTGTGGCCGTCGTGGCCGCAGCCGTGCATCAGGCCGGGCGTGCCAGATTTCCAGGTGCACTCGTTGAACTCGGTCAGCGGCAGCGCGTCCATGTCGGCCCGCAGACCGATCATGCGGCCCGGGTTGTGGGCCGAGCGGCCCTGACCATGCACCAAAGCCACCACGCCGGTTTGGCCGATGCCGGTGTGGATGCTGTCGACGCCACACAGCTTGAGCATCTCGGCCACGCGGCCCGCGGTGTAGACCTCTTCAAACCCCAGCTCGGGATGGGCGTGCAGGTCGCGCCGAAAAGCCGTGAGCTCGGGATGGAACTGGGCGATGCGCGCAAATGCCGCGCCCCGCCCCAACACCGATTGCAAAGAAGCACCCACGTTCAATGACCCCCGGGCTTGCCCACGCGCAGACGCGGGTCCACCACAAAGTAGAGCAAGTCCACGATCAGGTTGATGGCCACAAAGATCAGCGCGATCAGGCACAGGTAGGCGGCCATGACCGGGATGTCGGCAAACGTCACCGCCTGGATGAACAGCAAGCCCATGCCGGGCCACTGGAACACCGTCTCGGTGATGATGGCAAAAGCAATCAGGCCGCCCAGCTGCAAACCGGTGATGGTGAGCACGGGCACCAAGGTGTTTTTCAGCGCGTGACCAAAGTGGATGGCCCGGTTGGACAAACCCCGTGCGCGTGCGAACTTGATGTAGTCGGTGCGCAGCACCTCCAGCATCTCGGCCCGCACCAAGCGCATGATCAGCGTGAGCTGAAAAATTGCCAGCGTGACGGCCGGCAGCACGATGTGGTGCCAGCCCTTGGCCGTCATCAAGCCGCTCGACCACCAGCCCATTTGCACCACGTCACCCCGGCCAAAGCTGGGGAACCAGCCGAGCATCACGGCGAACACCAAGATCAGCAAAATGCCGATCAGGAAAGTGGGCAGCGACACCCCCAGCAGCGACACGGTCATGATCAGTTGGCTGGCCCAGGTGCCCCGGCGCAAGGCCGCGTAGACCCCCATGGGGATGCCAATGACCAGCGCCATGGTGGCGGCCACCAGGGCCAGCTCCAAGGTGGCGGGCAAGCGCTCGGCAATCAAGCGCGAGACCTTGGCACCCTGGCGCAGACTCAGGCCAAACTCGCCTTGGACCGCGTTGGACAAAAAGTGGCCAAACTGCACAAAGAACGGTTGGTCCAGACCCAGATCGGCACGCAACATGTCGATCTGCTCTTTGGTGGCGTCTTGCCCCAGCAAGAACACCACCGGATCGCCCACATACTGAAACAGCAAAAACGCAATGAAAGCGACCGTGACCATGACGACCACGGCCTGGATCAGCCGCTGCAAAATGAATGCGAGCATCAATTGACCTTGATCAGCGACCAGTCAAGGCGGTTGTCAGGGCGGTGCACCACGTCGACGTTTTTCTTCATCGCCCAAGGGATCACCTGGTTGTGCAGCGGGATGTGCGCCACGGTGTCGTTTTGCAACTGCAGACCTTCGGTCATCAGGCGGTTGCGCACCGGCAAGTCGGTCTCGGTTTTCACGCGGTCCACGATGTAGTCCATGCGGGTGTTGCTGTAGCGGCCCACGTTGTAGTTGCCGTCGCCGCCTGTGCCCACCGAGCGGGTGAGCGACTGCAGGCTGTACAAGCCGTCAAAGGTCGGAACGCCCCAGCCCAGCATGTAGATGCTGGCTTCGTAGCGCTGGATCATGGGGAAATACGTCACCAAAGGCATGGTGCGCAGTTTGGCCCTCACGCCAACCTTGGCCCACATGGCGGTGATGGCCTGGCAGATCTCTTCGTCGTTGATGTAGCGGTTGTTGGGGCAGGCAAAGTCCACCTCAAAGCCGTTGGGGTAGCCAGCCTCGGCCAGCAGCTTTTTGGAGGCGTCTTGCGAATAAGGGAAACGGGTGTCCACCGCTTTGGTCCAGCCATTGACCTGAGGAGCCACCAAAGCGCCGGTATTTTGCGACAAGCCGCGCATGGTCACGCGGTGGATGGTGTCGATGTCGATGGCCTGGTACAGCGCCTTACGCACTTTCACGTCCTTGAGCGGGTTCTTGCCCTTGACGCTGGAGCCGGGCAGCTCGTCACGGTGCTGGTCCATGCCCAAGAAAATGGTGCGGTTTTCGATGCCGTCGACCACCTTCAGGTTGGCGTTGTTGCGCATGCGGCCCAGATCTTGAGGGCTGGGGTCGAGCACAAAGTCAATTTCACCCGAAAGCAAGGCCGCGGCACGCGTGGCTTCGTTCTTGATGGGGGTGTAAATGACTTCGGTCACGTTGGTGGGCGCCTCGGACCAGCCCCACCAGTTGGGGTTTTTCACCAGCACCAGCTTTTGGTCAGGTTGCCATTCTTTGACCATGTAAGGGCCGCTGCCCATGGCGTTGCGGTGGGCAAAGTTTTCGTCTTTGGTCTTGGCATCTTTGGGCTCGACCGACTTGTTCTTTTCGGCCCAGGCCTTGCTCATGATGCGCAGCTCGGTCATTTGGTTGAGCAGCACCGGGTTGGGGCCGCTCAAGATGATGTCCACCGTGTTGGCGTCGACCTTGACGATGCGGCTCATGCCTTGGGTGTAGACGTTGAAGTTGGACGTCTTGGCGCGTGCGCGGTCCAGAGAAAACACCACATCGTCGGCCGTGAGGGCCGAGCCATCGCTGAATTTGACGCCCTTGCGCAAATTGAAGCGGTACTGGGTGGCCGACATTTCTTTCCAGGACGTGGCCAACTTGGGTTCGATCTTGAAGGTTTTGCTGTTGTAGTAGACCAAGGAGTCAAAAATGGCCGCATGCACGCCGTTGCCCAGTGCGTTGTTTTGCGAGTGGATATCGAGCGTGGGGATGTCGCTGGCGCTGGACCACTTGAAAGGCTTGGCCTGCACTGTGGCGGCGCCCATCAGGCCCGCCAAACCCAAAGACAGCACCAATGTGGTGGCGCGAACGGACAAATTGTTGACGTTTTTCATGAAAGTCACCTTGATCATGGAATGGAATGTACAGAGTTGCATACTATGCAACATTCAGGCCCGTGTCAGGGAGAGGGAATTCCCCCAAATGGCCTGTCTCGCACAGGACTGGTGCATGCTCAGTCCAGCCGAATGTCCCCGTACCAGGCCCGAACGTCGCCGCGGGTGTTGTCACTGTCGGTCATGATGGCCATGCCCAACAAAGCGCCAGGCGCTTCGCCAAAGGCTTTTTCAAAGTCGGCACGCACATCGCGCTGGTATTGCCGCCATTGCTTGACATGCTGTGCGCCCGATTCCAGCACCAGCTTGCGCACCCGGTCCGTTCGGGGGTTGAGGATGACCGATTCCACCGGGCGGCGGTTGCACCAGACATACATCAGCGTGGCATAGGGCAAGGGCTCGCCGGTGAGCGCCTCGGTCAGGTCGCTGAGCATGGCGTTTTTGGCAGAAAACCGGCTGCGGTCCCCTTCAAAAGCCAAAATCAGCCGCACGGGGGCGTCTTCGCTGTCGCGCTCGCCCATGTCGGCCTCGGCCATCAGGTTGTCAATTTGCCATGCAAATTGCAGCCGCCCCAATTGGGCTCCAGGCACATTCAGCCGCTGGCGCAGCATGCTGGCCGACGCTTGTGCGTGGGCGCTCAAGGCAGTTTGGCCGTCTTTCTGGGCAAGCCTGAACTCGGTGACCAATTTACCCGGCAGCTTGACCGATTCCCAGCGCGCTTTGTCCTGGGGGCTGAACGCCAAGGGGGCACCCGCGGGTTTGGTCAGGACCTTGGGCGCACTGGTGTCCGCCTTGTCCAGCTGGGCGCAACCGCCTAAGGCCATGGCACATCCCCACAGCGCGATCCAGCCTGCCCATGAACGCCAAAAAACCATGCTTGCCCTTTGAACACCCATGCAAGAACAAATGGCTTGCATAATCTTTGATCATTTTGATCCATCTGCTGCCATCAACGACTCAGGAGCAACCCGCATGATGAACCGCCGCCAACTGGTCCAAGCCGCCTTGACCACGCTCCCGCTGGGCCTCGTTCAAGCCCAAACCACTTTCCCGTCAAAACCCATGCGCATCGTGGTGCCCTTTGGCGCGGGCGGGGTGGCCGATCTGACGGCGCGCGCTGTGGCGCAAAAGCTCTCGACGAACGTGGGACAGCCGGTGGTCATCGACAACCGCCCCGGGGCAGGGGGCATTGTGGCCGCCGAGTTGGTGGCCAAGGCCGATCCCGATGGCCACACTTTGCTGCTGATGTCCAACGGCACCGCCGTGAGCGCTGGTTTGTTCAAGTCACTGCCGTTTAACCCACGCACCGACTTTGCACCGATTTCGTTGCTGGGCCTGTTTGACATCGCCATCGTGGTGCCCGAAGCATCGCCGCACCAAACCCTGGCTGATCTGATCGGCTTTGGCCGCAGCAACCCGGGCAAGCTGAACATCGGCACCATCAACATCGGCAGCACGCAGCACCTGGCGGCCGAGTTGCTGCGCACCCAAGCCAACCTGATCGCGCCAATCATTCCCTACAACGGCACACCCGCGGTCATCCATGCCTTGCGCGGCGGACAAATCGATGCGGCCGTCGAAATTCTGGGCCCGCTCAAACCGCAAATCAACGCCAAAGCTGTGCGCCTGCTGGGCGTGATGGGTGCCAAGCGCCCCCCGGACCTGCCGCTGGTGCCGGTGGTGCGCGAACTGCCGGGTCTGAGCAGCTTCAATGTGTCATCTTGGAACGCACTGGCCGCGCCCGGCAAAACACCCCAGCCGATTGTGCAGCGCCTGCACACCGAAGTGGCCAAGATACTGACCGAGCCGGAGATGGTGCAACGCCTGGCCAGCTTCAATGTGCAAGCCCAATCCAGCACCCCGACGCAACTGGCGCAACTGCTGGACGCCGACATCCAGCGCTGGCGTGAAGTGATCCTAAAAGCAGGGATACCGCAGCAATAAGGCGGGGCTCATAAAAAAACCCACCGTGTTGCCACGGTGGGTTTTTTGGTCTTTTAACTCTCAACTGGCTTGCGCCAGCGTCAAATTAGAAAGCGTGGCGCACGCCGACTTGGTAAGCAGTGGCAGACGAGCCAGCTGTAGGAGTCAACACACCATACTGAGCGTTGGCATCGTTGGTCACGCGAGCGTATTGTGCGTAAACGTCAGTGCGCTTGCTCAGAGCGTGAGCAATGCCCAAGGCCAACTGCTTGGCACCGAACTCGCCAGTGCTATTGGCTGTGTCAACCGACTTGATGGCGTAGCTGGCCTTGATGGTGTTGGCACCCATGGGCACAATCAGACCCAAGATGGTGTCTGTGCCCTTGAGGCTTTCCAGCTTTTGAGTCTGGTAACCAAAAGTTGCCTTGGCAACGCCGAAGTCATAGCTACCAGCCAAGATGGTGGTGCCCACGTTGGCAGTTGTGGTGGTTGTGACGCCGTGCTTGATGGTCTGTGTACCCACAGCCAAAGTCAGAGGACCTGCATCGTAACGAACGCGCAAGGAAGTACCTGCACCCAGCTTGCCAGTTGTGTTGGTGCTGGCGTTACCGTCGACCATGTACATGGCAACAGCTTGAACACCATTGAACACGGGAGTGCTGTAAGTGATGGTGTTGTTGGCACGGGCTGCGTTCACGCTGGCAACAGATTCGGTTAAACGTGCACCGCTGGCAGCGCTGGCAGCAGCAGCGCTGGCGTACCAAGGGCTGGCCAGAGACGCGTTGGTTAAGCCTTGCACATAAACACCAGAGCTGATGCTAGTGGTGGCCAAGTCTACGCCACGAGCAATGACACCGCCCAGGTTGTACCAGCTGCCAACGCCGTTGGTGCCGAAGGGATCAGCGATGCCGGTGATGCGGAACAGGGGGGTGTAGTCACCACCCAAGTCAACGCGACCAAAGCCACCTTGAACGCCGACCAAGCCAATACGGTCGCAGAAGCTGGTGGTTGCTGATGCAGAAGCAGAGGCGCTAGCGTAAGCAACGCCAGCATTGGGCGTCAAAGTGGTGTCGCATGTGAAGTTGGCTTTCATGCCGCCGCCCAGGTCTTCGGTGCCAGCGAACTGGATACGCGAAGAAGCCATGCCGTTCTTGGACATGCTGGTGGCTGAACCGACGTCGTTCTTGGCGTTTTGAACGCTCAAGTCAAAAGTACCCGACAAAGCCACGGTGGATTGTGCGAAAGCAGCGCCGGTGGCAGCAACAGCAGCCAGAGCAATCAGAGTTTTTTTCATTGCAAATTTCTCCAAAGTTTAAAAAAGAGCTTCGAATCCACCAGGTGGAAGACACCTGCCTGAACACTTAGCCAACCTCCAAATTCGGAAGGTTGAGCGTATTGCACCAGAGCCATGCGGCTTTTCAAAGAATTTCTACGAATAAAGGTCTTTTCCGTTGCATCGTTGCAACAACCCCACGGCAACTGTTTTCAATTGAATCCCTTTAGCTCTACTTTTATCAATAAATTCAATGACTTCCGAAGATTCTCAAAAGCATCGGTTGAATAAGGAATTGCTTCAAAATTTGACCAACAACTGGCCCACCACCGCCTTCACGCCAGAATTCAGCGCACTTTGATAAGCTCGCTTACATGAACACCCACGCTTTGATCCTGGCCGCTGACAGCGCTTTGCGCACCCTGTGGGCCGAGCCCCGTGCCAGCCGCCCCATGCCCTTGGCTGCCACTGCCGAGTTGGCATTGACCGATGCCGAGCGACGCGAGGCGGCTGCCTTGATGCGCGTGAACCATGTGGGTGAGGTCTGCGCCCAGGCGCTGTACACCGGGCAGGCGCTGGCCTGCAAAGACCCGGCCTTGCGTGCCCAGCTGGCCGAGGCGAGCCGGGAAGAGACGGACCACCTGGCCTGGACCCACCAGCGGCTCCAAGACCTGAAAGACCGCCCCTCTCTTTTGAACCCCCTGTGGTACGCGGGGGCCTTTGCCATTGGCTATGCCGCCGGCAAACTGGGTGGCGACAAAGTGAGCCTGGGGTTTGTGGTCGAAACCGAGCGGCAGGTGGAGGCGCACCTGCAAAGTCACATGGACCGCTTGCCTGCCGCCGACAGCGCCTCGCGCGCCATCGTGGCGCAAATGAAAGCCGATGAAATGGCCCATGCCCAGATGGCCATGCAGGCCGGGGCGGTCGAGCTGCCCGGCCCCGTCAAGGCCATGATGCAGATGGCGTCCAAGGTGATGACCACGGTGGCGCACCGGGTTTAAGCCTAGGCCCAAATCGGGCTTGTCGTGTGGCCAATAGAGGAGTGGGCGCCCTTCAATGCCATCCATTCAACCGTTCAAGCCAGTTCCACCACCTCAAAACTGGTCGTGATTTCTGCTGTTTTGCCCAGCATGATGCTGGCCGAGCAGTATTTGTCGTGGCTCATGGCAATGGCCCGCTCGACCGCGCTGGCGGGCACGCCTTTGGCAGTGACGGTGAAATGCATGTTGATCTGGGTGAAGACTTTGGGGTCCACCTCGGCGCGTTGGCTGCTGATTTTCACGCTGCAGCCACGCACATCGTGCCTGCCGCGCTTGAGGATGAGCACCACGTCATAGGCCGTGCAGCCGCCTGTACCGGCCAAAAGCATTTCCATCGGACGCGGGGCCAGGTTCTGGCCACCGTTTTCGGGCTTGGCGGCGTCTGGCGCACCGTCCATGTTGACCACATGGCCCGAGCCAGTTTCGGCCACAAAGCCCATGCCCGAACGGGTACCGGCCGCGCCGGTCCAGGTGACTGTGCATTCCATTTTTGTTTCCTTGTGAAGTGGCTGGCCTTGGAGGCCAGCGAATGGGTTGTGCCGATGTTACCCAAGCCCATGCTCGGGGCTTCAGCGATTTGTTGTCTGGCGTGTTTGCGTGGCAGCACCGCGCTTGCCACGTGGGCGCCTGTCAATTTTTTGCATTTTGAAACATGTCGGATGCTGCAACGCAACAAATCACACGTACAATTGCGAACAAGCGTGCTTTTTTGCATGCACCCCTTGTCTCCTCCACCCTCTGAAAAGGTGGATTTGCCCCAAGTCGCAAGGCTTGGGGCATTTTTTTGGCCGTTATCATCAAGCCCACACTTTTTAGGCGGTGGGGCATGTCCGCCATCGCACCGGACATGAAGACCCCAGACCTGAACCCCGCCGATTACCTGATCAAGATCTTGAATGCCAAGGTCTACGACGTGGCCAACGAATCGGCCCTAGAAACCGCCAAAAACCTGTCGCGCCGCTTGGGCAACCTGGTGCTGCTCAAGCGCGAAGACCAGCAGCCTGTGCACAGCTTCAAACTGCGTGGGGCCTACAACAAGATGGCTCACCTGAGCCCTGAGCAGCTCAAAAAAGGCGTGATCTGTGCCTCGGCGGGCAACCACGCACAAGGCGTGGCCCTGAGCGCCAGCAAGTTGGGCTCGCGCGCCATCATCGTGATGCCCACCACGACGCCGCAGGTCAAGATCGATGCGGTCAAGGGCTTTGGGGGGGATGTGGTGTTGCATGGCGACAGCTACTCTGACGCTTACAACCACGCCCTGACTTTGCAAAAAAAGCAGGGTCTGGCCTTTGTACACCCCTTTGACGACCCGGACGTGATCGCGGGCCAGGGCACGATTGCCATGGAAATGCTGAGCCAGCACCAGGGGCCGCTCGACGCGGTGTTTGTGGCCATTGGCGGCGGCGGCCTGATCAGCGGCGTGGCCAACTACATCAAGGCGGTGCGCCCAGGCGTCAAGGTGATTGGTGTGCAGATGAACGACTCCAACGCCATGATCCAGTCGGTGACGGCCCAACAGCGCGTGACCTTGTCCGATGTGGGCCTGTTTTCGGACGGCACGGCCGTGAAGCTGGTGGGCGAAGAGACCTTCCGCGTGGCCAGCAACTTGGTGGACGAGTACATGACGGTGGACACCGACGCGGTGTGCGCAGCCATCAAGGACATTTTTGTGGACACGCGCTCCATCGTGGAGCCTGCTGGCGCACTGGCCGTGGCCGCCATCAAGCAGTATGTGGCCGCGCACAAATGCAAGGGCCAGACCTTTGCGGCCATTTTGTGCGGCGCCAACATGAACTTTGACCGCCTGCGCTTTGTGGCCGAACGCGCCGAAGTGGGCGAAGAAAAGGAAGCCCTGTTTGCCGTGACCATCCCGGAAGAACGTGGCAGCTTCAAGCGCTTTTTGGAGCTGATCGGCAGCTTGCCGGGCGGCCCGCGCAATGTGACGGAGTTCAACTACCGCATGAGCGATTCGGACCAGGCCCATGTGTTTCTCGGCCTGAGCACCCACGGCAAAGGCGAAAGCAGCAAGATCACGGCCAAATTCAACAAGCATCAGTTCAAGGCGATTGACCTGACGCACGACGAGCTGGCCAAAGAGCACATCCGCCACATGGTGGGCGGGCACTCGGCGCTGTCACAAGACGAGCGCCTGCTGCGCTTTGAGTTCCCCGAGCGACCCGGCGCCTTGCTCAAGTTTTTGAGCCTGATGCGCCCAGGCTGGAACATCAGCCTCTTCCACTACCGCAACCAGGGCGCCGACTACGGCCGCATTCTGGTGGGCCTGCAGGTGCCGCCCACAGACAACAAGGCCTTTGACAAGTTCCTCAAAACGCTGGGTTATCCGTATGCGGAAGAGACGGACAACCCGGTTTATCGCTTGTTTTTAAGAGGGCAGATTCAAGCTTGAGCTTCAACACGCTAAAACTAGGCGTGTAGCACCTCGAACGGTGGCATGAATCCGATAGCAAAAGCTGCTCATGGGACTTTTTGGCTGCTGACCAATACTGATTCAGACAGCCGCATCCATTGGCTTTGACCCTTGAACAAACAATGGGCACTCAAATGCTTCAAGGGCCGTCTGCGGCAGGAAGCTCGAGCAGGATATCAGTGTCCGAGGACTTCAGACGGGCTTGTCTGGCGGTCAAGGACACGAGGGTCCAGCCGTCTTGAAGGGTTTGGCCCACGCGATAGGCCTGGGGGGGCTGGCCGTTGGTGGCGATCAGGGCGCTGCCTTGTCCGGAGGGGCTGGCGATCACGCCGATCAATGTGTAGGCGCTGCGGGTCTGGGGCGCCGGACTGGCCGCTGGGTTGGTGGGCTGCCCCAAGGCCCTGGCCACGGGCCCTTGCAAGTCCGTGAGCGGGTTCAAAGCGACAGGCGCTGCCGTCGCCAGGGTGGGTTCTGCCTTGGGCCAATGCAGTGCCCAATACGCCACGCCGGCTGCTGCCAGCAGCCAGACCGAGGCGGTGACAAGGGACAAAACGGTTTGGGGAGACCGTTTGGGCAGTGAAAATGTCAACATCCGAAGATTATGATGGACAACATGACCACAGAATTGACAAACAAAGCACGCCAGCAACGGGGCTTCACCTTGATCGAGCTGATGGTGGTGCTGGCCATCATTGGCGTGTTGGCAGCGCTGATCGTGCCCAACGTGCTCGGCCGCGCCGACGACGCCCGCATCACGGCTGCGCGCACCGATGTGGGCAACCTGATGCAGGCGCTCAAGCTGTACAAGCTGGACAACCAACGGTTTCCAACCGGGGAGCAGGGGCTCAACGCCCTCACGCTCAAACCCACCACCGAGCCCGTGCCCGGCAACTGGAAGCCGTATCTGGACAAACTGCCCAATGACCCCTGGGGCCGCCCCTACCAATACATCAACCCCGGCATCAAGGGTGAGGTGGATGTGCTGTCCTTTGGCGCTGACGGTCAAGCCGGCGGCGAGGGCAACAATGCAGACATCGGCAGCTGGCAGTAAACGCCTGCCAGACCCAGCCCGAGGCTTTACCCTGCTGGAGTTGCTGGTGGTGGTGGCCTTGATCGCGGTGGCCACGGCGGGTGTGCGTTTCTCGCTGCAAGGCAGTGCAGACAGCGCCCTGGAGCGCGATGCCGAACGTCTGGCCAATCTGCTCGAAACGGCACGCGCCCAGGCCCGTGCCAACGGCTCGGCTGTGGTCTGGCGCGCGCAGAGCCGAGGGGACTCTCAGGGTTTTGTTTTCGAAGGTTTGCCGCCACCGGGCCTGCCCCGCGACTGGTTGGCGGCGTCCACCCGTGCTGCGCCCGGGACCGCCGTGACGCTGGGGCCAGAGCCCTTGATGGCACCACGGGCCGTGTCTTTGTTCAGCAGCACGCGGCCCGAGCGGCAGCTGTGGGTGGTGACCGATGGCCTGCGGCCTTTCAGGGTTCAAAACACAGCGCAGCCGGTGTTGCCATGAGCCAACGCGGCTTCACGCTGATCGAAGTGCTGGTGGCACTCGGCATCACGGCTGTGGCCTTGATGGCCGGCTTGAAGGCGACAGGCTCGCTCAGCCGCAATGCCGATCGCCAGACGGTGACTATGCTGGGGCAAATCTGCGCAGACAACGAGCTCATTGCCTTGCGGCTGCGCAGGCAACTGCCCGACACAGGCAACCGCAGCGTCGAGTGCATGCAAGCGGGGCGTGTGCTGCAAGTGGATGTGTCGGTGCGGCCCACGCCCAACCCCAACTTCAGGCGCGTGGATGCGCGGGTGCTGGACCAGGGCGACCACGTGCTTCAGGTCTCTACCGTGATGGGGCGCAACTGATGCACGCCAACCAACAAAGCCGCGGCTTCACGCTGATCGAGGTGCTGGTGGCCATCGGCGTGATGGCTTTGATGGCTTGGATGGCATGGCGCGGACTCGACGGCATGCTGCGCACGCAAAGCAGTTTGCAAACGCGGTCGGACGAGGTCCGCACCTTGCAAGCGGGTTTGGCCCAGTGGCAGACGGACCTCGACCAAATGGCCGAGTTAGCGGGCACCTCCAGTTGGGACTGGGATGGCAAAGTGCTGCGCCTGACACGGCGCAGCGTTGAGGCGCCCGAAACCAGCACCGGTGCGCAGCCCAGCGTGCAGGTGGTCGCTTGGACTTGGCGCAACAATCCCGGTCGCCCCGGCGGGGGCGACTGGCAACGCTGGCAATCCGGGGCGCTGACCCAGCGACAAAATTGGCAAAACGCCTGGGCTCTGGCACAGCAATGGAGCCAGACACCGGACGACCTCACGCGTGCCGGACAGGTGCAGATTCACCCCCTGGGGGGTTGGCAATTGTTTGTGCACCGGGGCGGCAGCTGGACCAACCCCTTGTCCAGTGACGCCACCACCGGTGGCACGGCCATCAGCGGCTCAGCGCCCGATGGGGTTCGCTTGGTCCTGACCCTGCCGCCCGGCGCTGCAGGCTCGGGTGTGCTGAGCATGGACTGGGTGCGCCCCACCCTCTCGGGAGCGCCCCCATGAAGCGGCCTCTTGACCACGCCACACCCCAGCGCCAGCAGGGTGCCGCCTTGCTCATGGCCATGCTCACGGTGGCCTTGGTCACCACGCTGGCCAGTGCCGCCTTGTGGCAGCAATGGCGACAAGTCGAAATCGAAATCGCCGAGCGTGGCCGCAGCCAGACGGCCTGGATGATGACGGGCGCTCTGGACTGGACCCGCTTGATCCTGCGCGAGGACGCTGTGTCGGCCCAAGGCAAGGGAGTTGACCACTTGGGAGAGCCTTGGGCTTTGCCGGTGCAAGAGTCCAAGTTGTCGACCTTTTTGTCGCAAGACCAGCCATGGCGCGAAGGCGATGCCGAAGTGTTTTTGTCGGGCCAGATCACCGATGCCCAATCGCGCATGAATGTGATGAACCTGATCGAGGACAACAAGGTGTCGCCCCCCATGCTGGCCCGTTTTGCCGCCTTGTTTGAACGCCTGAACTTGCCCCTGGATGAACTGCAAAATTTGGCCACCCAACTGCAAGCGGCCATGCCAGTCAAGGCCGAACTCAACGCCAAACCCTCCACGGCCACCGCCAACACCGCCTTGATGCCGCAGCAAACTGCTCAGCTGCTGTGGCTGGGGCTGAGTCCCCGCAGCTTGGCGGCCTTGGAGCCCTACATCACCGTGCTGCCCGAAGCCACGCCTGTGAACCTGAACACCGCATCGGCCGAGGTGCTGTCGGCCAGCGTGCCCGGGCTGGACCTGGCCTCTGCCCGCCAAGCGGTTGCAAGGCGCCAGCAACGGCACTGGGCCAGCCTTGACGCTGCACGCGAAGCACTGGGCCCCGCGGGCCGACAACTGAGCGACAGGCAACACAGCATTCAGAGCCGCTTCTTCGAAGTCAACGGCCGCATGCGCATTGACCGTGTGGTCCAACAAGAACGCTCGCTGGTGCGGCGCGATGGCCAACAAGTCAGCATGGTGTGGCGGGTCAAAAGCCCGCAACAACGGTTGAACACGCCTCTACAATGATCCGCTCATGCGCACCCTGATTGTTCAATTGCCGCTTGGCCTGCCCAGCCCCAGCCTGACGTACCCCCACGCGGTCGTCGACGCTGAGCCCGGTGCACAACAGGGGGCCATGCAATGGGCCACGGCCAACCTGTTGCCCACGGCAGACCGGCAAACCGAGGTGGTCGCTTTGGTCCCTGCCGGACTGCTCTCATGGCACCCAGTGGAATTGCCACCCGGACTGCACAAACAAGCCGCTCGCCTGCCATTGGCCTTGCAAGGGTTGCTGGAAGACCGCCTGCTGGACGATCCGGCCCAGTTGCACATGGCCTTGCAGCCTGACTGGAACCACACCCCGCGCCCATGGGTGGCCGTGTGCGATCGCGGCTGGCTCAGCGCCCATTTGCAAGCGCTGGAGCAAGCGGGCCTGACCGTGCACCGCATCGTGCCCGAACTCAATCCTTCCTCTGCCCTGCCCTTGGGCGCCCAGTGGCAACTGACCGCCTTGGGCGATACCGAGACAGGTTGGCTCTGGATGACCCACCCCGACCGTGGTGTTTGGGGGCATGCCCTACAAGGACTGGGAGGGACGAGCCAAGGCCTTGGCCTTGCTGAAGTGGACCGACAAAGCATCGACATCCAAGCCGAACCCGGTGTGGTGGCGTGGGCCAGCCAATGGGCTGACACCCCAGCGCGGCTGATGTTTCCGGGCCAACACTGGCGGGCAGCGGTCGCGGCCGACTGGGATCTGGCGCAATTTGAGTTCAAGGCCAACAGCCGTTCACGCCAAATCAAAATCTGGCAACGCGCTGCCAGCACGTTTTGGCACGACGCTGCTTGGCGCCCCGTGCGCTGGGGGGTATGGGCCTTGTTGGCGGGTCAGCTGATCGGGTTCAATGCCTGGGCCTGGAAAACACGCGCCGACTGGCAAGCACAGCAGCAAAGCTGGGCCCAAGTTTTGCGTGAAACTTTTCCAAAAACACAGGTCGTGGTGGATGCCCCCTTGCAAATGGCCAAAGAAGTCGAGCGGCTGCGTCAGGCGTCCGGTCAACTCCATGCCGGTGACCTGGAGTCCATGCTCGGCAGCCTGGGCCAAGCCCTGCCTGCCGGCGTCACGGCCCCTGGCCAATGGACTTACCAGCCAGGTCAGTTGCGCTTGCAAAACTTCAAGCCCGGCCTTGCGCAACAACAGGCCTTGCAAACAGCACTGGCTGCGCGCGGCTACCGTTGGCGCGCCGATGGCGAGGCCTGGCTGATGACCCTCGCCCCTTCTGTGCAGGCCAAGCCATGAGCCGTCACACCCCCGCAAACCCCATGCTTGCCGCCTTGCAGCCGTTCTGGCTGCAACGCACCCCGCGCGAAAAACAACTCTTGCGCCTGGCGGGCGCCCTGGGGGTGCTGGTCGCGCTCTGGCAACTGGCGCTGGCACCGGCTTGGCAGACCTGGCAAGAAGCCCCGGCGCAGCAAGCACGGCTGGATGCACAAACCCAGACCATGCAACAGCTCAAGGTGCAAGCCCAAAGCCTGCAAACGCCCCAGGCGATCAGCCGAGTCGAATCGGTCCAATGGCTTGAAAGCAATCTGGCTGAATTGGGCCCCGGCAGCAAAGTCAGCGTGCAAGGCGAGCGCGCCACACTGAGCCTGGACGCCGCACCGGCAGAGGCTTTGGCGCGCTGGCTCAGCTTGGCGCGAGAGCGGGCCCTGGCCATGCCCGAGCAAGCCCAACTGCAATCAGGCGCTGCACCGGCAGCGGCCACCCCTGCCAACAGCCCCGCGCTGCTGCGCGGCACTTTGGTGTTGCGCTTGCCATGAAAGCCATGCACCGTCATCCGGCTTGGGCTTATGCCTTGTGGGGGACGCTGCTCGGTGTGGGCCTGGCCGTGTTGCTCTGGGCACCCGCACGATGGCTCGCTTGGGGCATCTCACAAGCGAGTCAAGGCCATGTGCAATGGCGCGATGCGCGTGGCACGGTCTGGTCGGGTTCGGCCCAACTGGTGCTGACTGGCGGCGGCCAAAGCCGCGACGCACAAGCTTTGCCGAGCCGACTGCAGTGGACCCTGACACCGCGCTGGGCGGGTCTGCAAATCGAGTGGCGGGCCGACTGCTGCATGACCGAAGCTGCCCTTTGGCAAGTCCAGGCGGGCTGGTCCACCTGGCAAGTTCAGGCCAGCGACCACCGCTCCACATGGCCTGCGGCCTTGCTCACGGGTTTGGGCGCACCCTGGAACACCTTGCAACCTGTGGGCCAGTTGCAACTGCGCACCCAGGGTCTGCAGTTTCACTGGGCACAGGGCCGCATGCAAATGAAAGGCTTGGCCGATTTGCACTTGCACCAGCTGTCCACGCGGCTGAGCCCCATCCAACCCGTGGGGAGTTATTCGCTGCAATTGCGTGGCACCCCCGAAGGCACCCCCACCCCCAGCTTGCAACTGAGCTCGCAACAAGGCCCTTTGCTCTTGAGTGGTGATGGCCAGTGGGTGGGTGCGCGGCTGCGGTTCCAGGGCGAGGCCAGCGCGCAAGAGGGCCACGCACCTGAACTCAACAATTTGCTGAACATCCTGGGCCGCCGACAAGGCACGCGCAGTTTGATTTCCTTGGGGTGAGCCCCAACTTGTCCAAACCGCTTCACATGACGCACACCATGCACCCTCTGAACGCCACACCCTCAACCCGCCTTGAGATGGCCCCTTGGTTGGCCAGCGCCCGTTGGCCATGGTTTGCCTTGGCCTGGGTTGGCCTGGCCAGCGCCACGGCGCAGGCCCAGCCTTCAAACCCGACCCCAACACCCGCACCCGCGCTGACCGCCCGCCAAAAAGAACCGGTCACCCTCAATTTTGTGAATGCCGAAATCGATGCCGTGGCCCGCACGCTGGCCACCTTGTCGGGCTACAACGTGGTGGTGGACCCGCGGGTCAAGGGCACGATGTCGCTGTCGAGCCATCTGCCCGTGCCCCCGGCCCAAGCACTGCGCCTGTTTGCAGCGCAATTGCGCACGCAAGGCTTCGCCGTGGTCGAGTCTGCAGGCCTGTACACCGTGTTGCCCGAGGCCGAGGCCAAGCTGCAAAGCAGTGCCGTGTCGGCGGGCGCTGTGCCGGCGGGAACCGGACAAATCGTCACCCAAATTTTCAAGCTCAACCACGAAAACGCCAACAACCTGGTGCCGGTGCTGCGCCCTTTGATCAGCCCCAACAACACCATCAACGTGAACCCTGGCACCAATGCGCTGGTGATCACCGACTATGGCGACAACCTGCAGCGCCTGGGCCGCATCATCGCGGCGCTGGATGTGTCCAACGCCACGGGTGTGGAGATCATTCGCCTCAAACACGGCATTGCGGGTGACCTGGCCCCCATGCTGCAACGCTTGCTCGATTCGGGCGCTGCGGCGGGCGCACCCGCTGCGCAGGGCCAAACCGACACCCTGTTCAAAACCACGGTGCTCGCAGAAACGCGCACCAATTCGCTGATCGTGCGGGCGGCCAATCCGGCGCGTTTGGCATTGACCCGTTCTTTGGCCGAACAACTGGACCAGCCCAGCGCCAGCGGCGCAAGCGCTGCCAGCGGCAACATCCATGTGGTCTACCTGAAAAACGCCGACGCCACCAAGCTGGCGATCACCTTGCGTGCCGCCATGACGGCGCAAGGCAGCCAGCCGGCAGCGGGCTCTTTCAGCACGGCCACGCCGGTGGCTGGCGCGAGCGCAGCGACCAGCACGCTCGGCGCCAGCAACCCCGCAGCGCAACCGTCGACCGGGGGGCAAATTCAGGCCGACCCCGCCACCAATGCCCTCATCATCACAGCGCCCGAGCCGCAATACCGACAACTGCGCAGCGTGATCGACATGCTCGACCAGCGACGCGCGCAGGTGTTTGTCGAGAGCTTGATCGCCGAGGTCAGCGCCGACAAAGCCGCGGAGTTCGGGGTGCAGTGGGTGAGTGGCACCGGCACCAACGGCAGCACCGTGGGGCTGCTGGGCACCAACTTTGCCGTGGGCGGTACCAACTTGCTGAGTCTGGCTGCAGGCGCAGCCTCCGGCCAATACAACGCATCGACAGGTTTGAACGTGGCGATTGGACAGCAACGCAACGGTGCTTTGGCTTTGGGCGCACTGGCGCGCTTTTTGCAATCGAGCGGCGACGCCAATGTGCTGTCCACGCCCAACTTGCTCACGCTGGACAACGAGGAAGCCAAAATCGTGATTGGCCAAAACGTGCCCTTTGTCACGGGCCAGTACACCGCCAACAACAGCAGCAGCGGCGCAGTCAACCCGTTCCAGACGATCGAACGCAAAGACGTGGGCTTGACGCTGCGGGTCAAACCACAAATCAGTGAGAGCGGCACCGTCAAGCTGCAAATTTTCCAGGAAGTCAGCAGCATTGACAGCAAAAGCTCCTCGACCGCTGGCTTGATCACCAACAAGCGCTCGATTGAATCGAGCGTCCTGGTGGACGATGGCTCCATCGTTGTCTTGGGCGGCTTGCTGCAAGACGACACCACCAACAGCCAGGAAAAAGTCCCGGGCCTGGGTGACATGCCTTTCTTTGGCAATCTGTTCAAGTCCGAAGCGCGCAGCCGCAAAAAAACCAACCTGATGGTGTTCCTGCGCCCCGTGGTGGTGCGCGACGGCGCGGCCACAGAAGCCCTGTCGATGGGGCGTTACGAGCAAATGCGCCTGAACCAGCAGGGTTTCCAGCCAGCTGCGACGGGCCCCTTGCCTGTTCAGGGTTCTGCGGTGATGCCGCCCGTGGGGGCGGCTGGCGCAACACCCCAGTCACCTGCGCCTGCAGCCAGCCCTTCCCGCCAGCCCTGAGCACGCCACCATGCGCCACCCTCTGCCTTACGCCTTTGCCCGCACCAGCCAATTGCTGCTGGAGGACGACGGCGACCGCATGACCTTGAGCTGGTGTGAGGGGAGTGACCGTTCGGCCTTGTCTGAGGTGTCGCGTAAATTTGCAGGCCAAAGCCTTGTGATGCAGAACACAGAGGCCGGCGAATTGGCCCGGCGCATCAACCAAGCGTATTCAGGAGGTCAAGCCCACAGCGGCTCCAGCGCCGCCGCCGTGGTCAGCGAAGTCGAGTCCGAAGCCGATTTGTCGCGCATGATGCAGGCGCTGCCAGCGGTGGAAGACCTGCTCGAAGCCAGCGACGACGCGCCCATCATCCGCATGCTCAACGCCTTGCTCACGCAAGCGGCACGAGATGGCGCCAGCGACATCCACATCGAACCCTACGAGCGCCACAGCAGCGTGCGCTTTCGCGTAGACGGCACTCTGCGCGAGGTGGTGCAACCCAACCGCGCCCTGCACGCCGCGCTGATTTCGCGGCTGAAGATCATGGCCGAACTCGACATCGCCGAAAAACGCCTGCCGCAAGACGGGCGCATCAGCCTGCGCTTGGGCTCACGTGCGGTGGATGTGCGCGTGTCCACCCTGCCCAGCGCCCACGGCGAACGCGCTGTGTTGCGCCTGCTGGACAAAAGCGAAGCGCGTTTGACCCTCGAAGCCGTGGGCATGCAAGGCCGCGTGTTGCAGCAGGTGGACCAACTCATAGGCCAACCGCATGGCATTTTGTTGGTGACCGGCCCCACGGGGTCTGGCAAAACCACCAGCCTGTATGCGGCGCTGCAGCGGCTGGACGCCACGCGCAACAACATCATGACGGTGGAAGACCCGATCGAGTACGAACTGCCCGGTGTGGGCCAGATGCAGGTCAACGCCAAAATCGATCTGACCTTTGCCAAGGCCTTGCGTGCCATCCTGCGGCAAGACCCGGATGTGATCATGATCGGCGAGATCCGTGACTTCGAAACCGCCCAAATCGCCATCCAGGCTTCGCTCACAGGCCACTTGGTGCTGGCCACCCTGCACACCAACGACGCGGCCAGCGCCGTCACCCGCTTGACCGACATGGGCGTGGAGCCTTTTTTGCTGAGTTCTTCCTTGCTGGGTGTGCTGGCCCAAAGGCTGGTGCGCAAGCGCTGCACAGACTGCGGAGGTTCGGGCTGCGAAACCTGTGGCCACACGGGTTACGCCGGGCGCACCGGCGTGTTTGAATTGCTGGTGGCCAGTGACGAGATCCGCGCCCAGATCCACAACCGCGCGGCCGAATCCGAATTGCGCGCCACCGCCTTGGCACAAGGCATGGTGCTGATGCGTGACGACGGGCAACGCCTGGTCGATGCCGGCATCACCAGCGCGCAAGAGCTGCTGCGCGTGACGCGAGACTGAGCCGCATGCCTGCTTACCGCTTTGAAGCCCTGCAAGCCGACGGTGCAATGCGCAAAGGCACCGTGGAAGCCGACAGCCTGAAATCGGCCCGCACACAACTGCGTGCACAGTCTCTGGTGCCTTTGTCGGTGGAAGTCATCGCTGCGGGGTCGGCCGACCCTGCAGACTCAGGCTTGCCGTGGTGGCAGCGCAGCATGGGCAGCAGCCGCGCTTTCAGCGCCAGCCAGCGCACGGTTTGGACCCGTCAACTGGCCGGGCTTGTGGGCAGTGGTTTGCCTCTTGAGCGGGCACTGTCCGCATTGGCAGAAGAATGCGAGCACGACATGCAGCGCCAGCTGATGGCCGCGATCCGAGCCGAGGTCAACTCGGGCAGCAGCCTGGGGTGCGCGCTGGGTATGCACCCAGCAGAGTTTCCGGCCATCGACCGCGCCGTGATCTCGGCGGGCGAGGAAAGTGGCCACCTGGGCGATGTGCTGCACCAACTGGCCAACGACCTGGAGGACCAGCAGGTGTTGCGCTCCAAATTGCTGTCGGCCTCGTTGTACCCGGCCATCGTGAGCCTGGTGGCGCTGGCGATTGTGATTTTTCTGATGACCTCGGTGGTGCCGCAGGTGGCGGGCGTGTTTGCGGGCACGCAGCGGCAGCTGCCCGGCCTGACGGTGGCCATGCTGGACATCAGCGGCTTTGTACGTGATTGGGGCTGGGCAGTGGTTCTGGCGGCTGCCGCTGGCGCGCTGTCGCTGCAGATGGCCTTGAAACAAAGCGCATTTCGCTTGAAATTTGACGCCGCTTGGCTGCGCCTGCCCCTGATCGGGCGGCTGGCCCGGGGTTACAACAGCGCCCGCTTTGCGTCCACGCTCGCCATGCTCACGGCCGCTGGCGTGCCCATCCTCAAAGCCCTGCAAGCGGCAGCCGATACCCTGTCCAACCAGGCTTTGCGTGCGGACGCCCTCGAAGCCCTGGTCCGGGTGCGGGAAGGGGCGCCATTGGGGATGGCATTGGCACACAAGGCACGCTTTCCGGGCTTGTTGTCCATGTTCGCCCGGCTGGGCGAACAAACCGGCCAATTGCCTGTGATGCTGCAACGCGCCGCCACCCAGTTGTCTTCCGAAGTGCAGCGCCGCGCCATGGCCCTGGCCACCGTGCTGGAGCCGCTGCTGATCGTGGCCATGGGTGGCATGGTCTTGCTGATCGTGCTGGCGGTGCTGATGCCGATCATGGAATTGAACCAGTGGGTGAAATGAACAATGATGTCATGCCCCTCTGGATCGGGCGTCCAAAGAGCCACGGCGCAAGCCCAAGGTTGACCCACATCTGTGCCCAGATGACCTGCTTTTTCTGCAAGGAGTGAACCATGCCCGCATCCCTAGAAGGCCAACTCGTCGTCGCGATCTCGTCGCGGGCCCTGTTCGACTTTGAAGAAGAAAACCGCCTGTTTGAGCAAGGTGACGACCGGGCTTATATGCAGCTGCAACTGGGCCGCCTCGAAGAGCCCGCCAAGCCTGGCGTGGCGTTTTCTCTGGTGCGCAAGTTGCTGGCCTTCAACGATGCGGATGCGCAGCGCGTGGAGGTGGTGATCCTCTCGCGCAACGACCCGGTCTCGGGCATGCGGGTGTTCCGCTCGGCGCAGCACTATGGCCTGCCCATCCAGCGCGGCAGCTTCACACGGGGCCAGCCCCCGTGGCGTTACCTCAAACCACTGAACGCCAACCTGTTTTTGTCCACCCATTTGTCGGATGTGCGCGCCGCTTTGGGCGCAGGCGTGCCGGCCGCACAGGTGTACCCGCACTCCGCCCTCGCATCCGAGGCGCATCCCCACGAAGTGCGCATCGCTTTTGACGGTGATGCGGTGCTGTTTTCTGACGAGGCCGAACGCGTGTTTCAGGCCGAGGGTCTGTCGGCCTTTCAGGCCCATGAGCGCGACAAGGCCGGCCAGCCTTTGTTGGCCGGACCTTTCAAGCCCTTGCTGGCGGCCTTGCACCGCTTGCAGCACGAGGGCACCCCCGCCATGCGCATTCGCACCGCACTGGTCACAGCCCGCAGTGCGCCGGCGCACGAGCGCGCCATCCGCACGCTGATGGACTGGAACATCGAGGTGGACGAGGCCATGTTTCTGGGCGGTTTGCCCAAAGGGGAGTTTTTGCGAGAGTTCGAGCCGGACTTTTTCTTTGACGACCAAACCGGTCACATCGAATCGGCTGCCCGGCATGTGCCTTCAGGCCATGTGGCGTCAGGGGTTTCAAACCCGGACTGAGCCCTCACTTTTTGTCAACGTATGGGGCCACCTGCTTGGCGTCGATGCGGTAACTGGACACCCCCATGTGCGAGTCGGTTTTGGTGGCACTCAAAGGACCGGTGACCCACAAGGTGTCCATCATTCGAAAGCGCTTGGTGGGCTTGTCCAGGACCACGTGCACGATCTGGTTAGCGGGGGGCGGCGGCGAATGCACACAGGCGCCAAAGTAAGGCACCAACAAAAATTCCTTGCTGCCTTCGGGCAAGTCCTCCAGCGGCACCATGTAGCCCGGCAAGCGCACGCTTTGCCCCAGGATCAGTGGGTTGATGGGTGCGTTGTCCCACATCTTGCGCATTTTTTTGAGGGCTTCCTCGGCCCTGGGGTCGTTGTCCTTGAGGGTCTCCAGATTCAGCGCCTTGAGGTCTTTGTAGGGGTCCCAGCCCGCTGGAATCAGCTGCTCCCAGCCGATGGTGCGCGTGGGACCCGGCACGCTGGCGCCAGGTGGTGGGGCTTCGGCCGACAAGGCCGGCTGGAATTGGGGCACGGTGTCGCGCACCGTCTCACGCACGCTTTGCGCCCAAGCCTGAGAACCGAGCCCCAGACTCCAAGCGCACAGCGCAGCCCATACCATGGTGTAGCGGTTCATCCCTGATCCTTGGTGTTCATGCGCGAGGCGACAAGCCATCGGCCAAGGATAAACGGTAAGCCCGCCAGGCCGGGCCCAGACTGGCCAGCAAACCGGCCAGCAAGACCGCGCCGGCCAAAGACAGTTGCGTGGGCAAAGGCGCAGCCCACTGCAAACGGATGCCCAAAGACTGCTGCAGCCAGGGCGTGGCCAGTGCCATGCCCGTGTAAGCCAGCAACACACCCAACACGACCCCGGCAGTGGTGACCCACACCCCTTCGAGCGTGAGCAGGCCCAGCACATGGCGCGGCGAAGCCCCCACGGCGCGCAGCACGGCCAATTCGCGGCGGCGCTCATTGAGGCCCGCCAACACCACCGCCACCAGCGAGACCACACTCACCAAGGCCACCAAGGCCGAGACCGCCAGCAAGGCGTTTTCGCCCAGGCCAAGCACCGACCACAGCTCACCCAGCGCGACACCGGGCATCACGCCCATCAGCGCTTCTTCTTCGTAAAAATTCACAAAGCGCTGCACATTGAACACCGCTGCCCGACTTTTCAAGCCCACCAGGGCGGCCGTGACTTCTTGCGGCTCCAGGTTGAATTTGCGGGCCTGGTCGGCCGGAATCTGAGCGCCCGGCATGGGGGTGCCAGCGACCCAGTCGAGGTGGATGGCTTCGAGGGCCTGGAGGCTCACTTGCACCGAACGGTCCACCGGAGTGCCCGTGGGCGCCAGAATGCCGACCACCTTGAAGGGCTTGTCGGCGTGTTCATCGGCCTCAGCCGCTTCGGGACCATGGTCATGCAGGCCATGGCCGAGCGTGATGCTTTGGCCCAGGCCATAGCCCATTTGGCGTGCCACTTCGGCCCCGATCACCGCCTCGTACAAGCCATCCAAGGTGTCGGCAAACGCATTGCCCTGCTGCAAGACCAGCGGCTGTTTGTCGCCATAGGCAAAGTGCTGGAAAAACGCGGGTGTGGTGCCCAGCACCGGAAAGCCACGGTGCGAGTCTCCCAGACTCAAAGGCACGACCCAGGACACCGAGCGGTGCTGCGCCAGCTTGTGCACGCTGTCCATGGACATGCTTTGCGGCACGCTGCCGATGTGAAAGACCGAAAACAGCATCAGCTGCACCGGACTGCTGCGGGCCCCCACGATCAGATCGACCCCGCTGACCGATTGCGAAAAACTGTGTCGGATGTCGTGGCGCAAACGCTCCAGCGTCCACAGCAAGGCGGTGGCCAGCGCCAGCGACACCACCACCCACACCAAGGTGCTGCGGCGGCTCCAGGCACTTTGCCGGGCGATGTTCAGCAAGTTGTTCATGCGCTCACCTCGGCTTGCTGCAAGTCGGGCAAGGACCATTGCACGTCAAAGCGCACCGCCTGCTGGGCGTCATGGCTCACGCACACCAAGGTGCTGCCCGCGTCACGCGCGGCCTGCAGCAACAAGTCCATGAATTCCTGGCGCAAGGCCGCGTCGAGCGCCGAGGTGGGCTCGTCGGCCAGAATCAATTCGGGCTGACCCATCAGGGCGCGGGCGGCGGCCACGCGCTGCTGCTGGCCGACCGACAAAGCGTCGGCACGGCGGCTCCACAGCGGCTCGGGCAAACCCATGCGCTCCAACCAGCTTTGGGCCGTGGCCTCGGGGCCCCCTGCGGCCTGGCAGCGTTCGCGCCGCAATTTGGAAAAGCGGCAAGGCAAGGTCACGTTGTCCAGCACGCTCAGGTAGGGCAGCAAATTGAACTGCTGGAACATCAGGCCCACATGGTCGGCGCGAAAGGCGTCGCGCTGACCCGGCTTCAAAGCCGCCCAGTCTTGCCCCAGCAAGGCCACACGCCCATGGCTGGGCGACAAAACGCCCGCCAACAAGCCCAGCAAAGTGCTCTTGCCGCAGCCGCTGGGGCCGTGCAAAAAAACAGTCTGGCCACGGTCCACATGCAAGCGCCCCAGCACCAATGTGTCAGGCCCGCCCCGGGTCCAGGCAAAGCGCAATGGCTCGATGTCGATCACACAGTTCTCCCTGTTGAGCGGGGCAATATACCCCGTCAATCGGGCACGACGGTCTTTCTCCGGCTTTCCCTGCGGGCAATCCAGACGGTGGCGCCCAAGATGACCAAGGCCCCAGCCCAGGTCCATTGGCTGGGCACATCGCCAAACACCAACCAGCCCAAGATCGAGGCCCAAACCAGGTCTAAAAAGCGCAGCGACTGGATGGCCGAAATATCGGCCAGGGCGAAGGCCCGCGTCAGGCAATAGTGGGCGAGCGTGCCGAGCACGCCCGTGGCGGCAAAGCCGAGCCACTGCATCAAGGTGGGCGCTTGCCAGTTGGGCAGCGCCATCGGCAGGCTCAAGACCGTGACCGTCAGGGCTTGCCACAGCACAATCACGCCCGCTTTTTCATAGCGGGTCAGGGCTTTGGTGATGAGAAAGGACGCCGCAAACACGGGCGACGAGGCCAGCATGACCAGGTTGAACCAACCGCCCTCGCCTGACATTTTGGGCAGGACCACCACCAACACGCCCGCAAAGCCGATGATGGCCGCGATCCAGCGGTCTTTGCGCATGGGCTCGCCCAAAAACCAGGCCGCGCCGAGCATGATGAAAATCGGGCCGGTAAAGCCAATGGCCGTCATGTCGGCCAGGGGGATTTTGGGCAAGGCCGTGAACCACAACACCAGCCCCAGCGTGTGTACCCCGCCGCGCCAGAACTGGCCCACCATGTTCACAGGCATGTAGGCACGCCAGCCGTCGCGCCAAACCCAGGGCAGGATGAAGAACAAGCCAAACAAATAGCGCAGGAACTGCGACTGGTAAACATCCAGATGCAAGGTCAGTTCTCTGGCGACGGTATTCAAAAGGGAGAACAGCACCCCGCCCAGCACCATCCAGACCATGCCCCGCACCGCCACAGGCCAGCCCGCAAATAAGCGCCGACTGCGGTGGTGCGCGAGCAACCATTGTCGAGGGGGGGAGAAAAAGGCTTTGCGCGGCTTCATGCGCAAACACCAAGGCGAAGATCCATCACGCCGCCATCTTAGGTCGTTTCAGCGCACGGGCAGGTCACCTCGGTTACGGGGCTTGTCCGGGGTCGAATGGGGGTGGGAGGCCGCCCCTGCGGCCGAATGGTGCTTGTGACCTGCCCCGAATTCGCGAGCGGGGGCTCGCTCCCACTTCAAAAGTCAGGAATTAACCCGCGCTGTTTTGCAGTGCGGCAATGCGCTGCTCGATGGGCGGGTGGGTGCTGAACAGTTGACCGATGCCCCCGGCGATGCCCATGGCGGCCATGCTTTTCGGCAATTCGGCGGTGTGCACGCCACCCAAGCGGGCCAAGGCGTTGATCATGGGCTGCTTGCGGCCCATCAACTGCGCAGCGCTGGCATCGGCGCGGAACTCGCGCTGGCGGCTGAACCAGGCCACGATGATCGCCGCGAGAACGCCCAACAGAATGTCCATCACGATGGTGGTCACGTAGTAGCCGATGCCAGGGCCGGTGTTTTCGCTGTCGCCCTTGCGCAAAAAGCTGTCCACCGCATAACCCACCACGCGGGAGATGAACACCACGAAAGTGTTCATGACGCCCTGGATCAGGGCCATGGTGACCATGTCGCCGTTGGCAATGTGCGCCACTTCGTGGGCGAGCACGGCCTCGATTTCTTCGTGGGTCATGTTTTGCAGCAAACCCGTGGACACGGCCACCAAGGCCGAGTCACGGAAAGCGCCGGTGGCAAAAGCGTTGGGGTCGCCTTCAAAAATACCGACTTCGGGCATGCCGATGCCGGCTTTGTCAGCCAGTTTGCGCACGGTGTCCACGATCCAGGCTTCGTCGGCGTTGGCCGGTTGGGCAATGACTTGGACGCCCGAGGACATCTTGGCGATCCATTTGCTCATGAGCAAAGAGATGATGGCGCCACCAAAGCCCATGATCAGCGCAAAACCCAGCAAAGCACCCAGGTTCAGGCCGTTGGAGGTCAAAAAGCGGTTGACGCCCAGCAAGTTGGCGACGATGCCTAAAACCAGCACCACGGCCAGGTTGGTCGCGACGAAAAGAAAAATGCGTTTCATGTTGAGGTTCACTTTCACCCGAAAGACGCGGGCACGTTGGGACGGATATTAGGGTGTCGGACTGCAAAATCAAGCCGGGGGCGTGATTTCCGGTTTGGCGTACGGTTTTTCCGCCAGGCGCGGATTTCTGCGGGGACGGAACACGCTGGCATCGGCGTAAAACGCCGGGTCTTCGTTGGCCAGCCACCAGCCCGGCACCCCCAACAGGGGCAAGGGGCTGAAGGGTTTGCGGGCCAGCTTTTCTGGCGTGAGGTCTTGCGCCAACCAGGCGTCGATGTCGGCCTGAACCACCCCTTCCGGCACGCGCCACAGGTGCACCGTGATGGACTTGTAGGGCTGCACCGCTTTTTCAAGGGCGGCATGGCCGAAGGTCCAAAGCCGTGTGTGTGCCCACTCACTGCGCAAACCTACAAAGGCATCGATCCAGCGGTGCTCGGTCAAGGCCGCCCACACCGCATCGGAGGGCTGGATCAGCAGCGCGTTTTCATCGAACACGGTGGCAGCGTCGCGCACCGGGCCCCGCACCTGGCCCACCCCGGCGCGGGCGATTTCACGGGCCTGCAACTGGTTGAGGCGTTTTTTGGCCAGCGGGAAATGCATCCAGCACAGGGCATTGAAGAAGTCGTGCAATCCTTCGCGGGTGGGCACCTGGCCGGTGGCAAAAATGAAGTCTTCGTAGGCTTGGCCCTCGGGCAAGTCGGCTTGCGACACAAAGCGCAGGGGGGCATGGCCCGACGCATTCAAGGCCTCGGGCTGGGGCAGGCCCGCCGCCACTTGGCGTGCGATGGGCTCACCCACGGCCCGCCAGTCGGCCAGCCAAGGCGCCTCCCAGTCGATGTCGGGCACGCTCAGGCTGGAGGCTGGCGCGCAGCGGTGCCCGGCCAGTGGGAGGCTCAGCCCGCCACCAGACGCCACGGCAGACTTTCGCCCGAACGCAGGGGCTTGAGTTCGGCCTCGCCGTAGGCAAAGCTTTCAGCGGGTGTCCAGCTTTCGCGGCGCAGAGTGATGGTGCTGGTATTGCGCGGCAGGCCGTAGAAATCGGCGCCGAAGAAGCTGGCAAAGCCTTCGAGCTTGTCCAGCGCGCCCGCTTGCTCAAAGACTTCGGCGTACATCTCGATGGCGGCATGCGCGGTGTAGCAACCGGCGCAACCGCTGGCGTGCTCTTTGAGGTGCGCCGGGTGCGGGGCGCTGTCGGTGCCCAGGAAGAAACGTGGGTTGCCACGGGTGGCCGCCTGCACCAGGGCCAGGCGGTGGGTTTCGCGCTTGAGCACAGGCAAGCAGTAGTAATGTGGGCGGATGCCGCCGGTGAAGATGGCGTTGCGGTTGTACAGCAGGTGGTGGGCGGTGATGGTCGCGCCCAAGTTCGCGTCGCCCGCAGCCACATAGTCGGCGGCTTCTTTCGTGGTGATGTGTTCCATCACGATTTTCAAACCCGGGAAGTCGCGGCGCAGCGGGATCAGTTGCTGCTCAATGAACACGGCTTCGCGGTCAAACAGGTCGATGTCGGACGAGGTGACTTCGCCGTGCACCAGCAGCAGCACGCCTTCGCGCTGCATGGCTTCGAGCACGGGGTAGATTTTGCGCAGGTCGGTCACACCCGCGTCGCTGTTGGTGGTGGCCCCTGCCGGGTAGAGCTTGCAGGCCACCACGCCTGCGGCCTTGGCGCGGGCGATCTCCGCCGGGGCCAGGTTGTCCGTCAAGTACAAGGTCATCAGCGGCTCAAAAGCCATGCCTGCCGGCACGGCGGCCTGAATGCGTGCCTTGTAGGCCAGCGCCTGCTCGGCTGTGGTCACGGGCGGCTTGAGGTTGGGCATGATGATGGCGCGGCCGAATTGGGCGGCGGTGTGCGGCACCACCACGTTCAGGGCGGCGCCATCGCGCACATGCAGGTGCCAGTCGTCGGGGCGGATGAGGGTGAGTTCTTGGGTCATGGGGCGTATTGTCGCAAAGGTCCGACGCCCCGCTGCGGTCAGCCGCCTCAATCGGCCAGCGGACGGGTGAGGTAAACGCCCTCGCGCCCCACCACGGGCTCGCGCGTGGGCATGAAAAGCGTGCAGTCGTCACAGGTGGCATGCAAGGGTTGGTCACCGTCCATGGCGATCAACTCGCCCTTGGCAAAGGTTTCAAAACCGATCACCGGCCGGGTGAAGCGGAAATCCGCATGCGCCACCACATGGGTTGTGAGCAGCTCGAAGCGGCGCGGTGCTGTCGCGGGGGCTGCGGCCCGCTCAAGGAGACCGAAATGCCCCAAAAAATCCATCGACACTTGGATGGCCAGATCGGCCGAGCTTTGCTTGAAATGTTGACCGCACTCGACCACGAGGGCAGCGCCTGCGTTGCTCTGGGCCTGGCCATGACGGCCATGCTGAATGACCGGTGTCCCCGACCCCAGCCCTTGAGGCATCACCAAGTGCACCGCAGGTGCCGCCAGGGCACTGGCAGCGCGTGCATTGCGGGCAAAGGCCGGGTAGACCCAGAAAGGCACCACATCCTGGCTCGTGGAGTGGATGTCCAGAATGTGGTCCGCCTCGGCCACCACGGCGCGCATGGCACGCGCACGGCGCAGCTCTACGCTGTCGTCTGAGCCGTCGAGCCATTCTTCGGACCAGATGCGGTTGAAGTTGTGCGTGATCTGGCGGCTTTCAAAAGGTCGGGCCGGATCGAAGGACTCATAGGCCGCCACATTGGCAAAGCTCACCGTGAGCGTGCCACGCAAGGGCCGCACACCCGTGTCCAGCAAATGACAGGCGGCGACCATGCCACAAAACTCGTTGCCATGTGTGAGGGCATTGACCAAGACATGCGGTCCGGGCACACCCGAGTCGAAGCGATGGACAAAATCCACACCCACATTGCCCAGCCGGTAGGCGGACAAGTCGCGCGGCATGACCTCGATGGCTGGCAAGTTCTGACCCATGGCGCTCATGCTCAATGCTGCAGGATTTTGTTCAAGAAATCCTTGGTGCGGGGCTGGCGGTTTTCCGGGTGGTTGAAGAACTCGTCCTTGGAGCAGTCTTCCAAAATGCGGCCGCCCACGTCGATGAAGATCACGCGGTTGGCCACCTTGCGGGCAAAGCCCATCTCGTGTGTGACCACCATCATGGTCATGCCTTCTTGGGCCAGTTGCACCATCACGTCCAGCACCTCACCCACCATCTCGGGGTCAAGCGCCGAGGTGGGCTCGTCAAACAGCATCACGATCGGGTCCATCGACAAGGCGCGGGCAATGGCCACACGCTGCTGCTGACCACCGGAGAGTTGGCCCGGGAACTTGTCCTTGTGCGCCAGCAAGCCCACGCGGTCGAGCATCTTGAGGCCGCGCTCGCGGGCTTCGTCTTCTGTGCGTCCCAAAACTTTGATCTGGGCAATCGTCAGGTTCTCGGTCACCGACAGGTGCGGGAACAATTCAAAGCTCTGAAACACCATGCCCACGCGCGAACGCAGTTTGGGCAGGTCGGTGTTGGCGTCCATGAGCGAGACGCCGTCCACATGGATGCTGCCTTGCTGCACAGGCTCCAGACCATTGACGGTTTTGATGAGGGTGGACTTGCCCGAGCCGGAGGGGCCGCACACGACCACCACATCGCCCTTGTTGATGCTGACCGAGCAGTCGTTGAGCACCTGCACCGGTCCGTACCACTTGGACACATTCTTGATTTCAATCATTTTCATTCCCCCATTTCATTCAGCGCACGATGGCAATCTTGGCCTGCAGGCGCTTGACGCCCCACGACAAACCAAAACAAATCACGAAATACACGCCAGCGGCCAAGATGTACGCCTCTTCGGGTCGGCCGTAAATTTTGCCCGCGTTGGTGAAGCCCTTGAGCAAATCATAGGCACCAATGGCATAGACCAAGGAGGTGTCTTGGAACAAGATGATGGTCTGCGTGAGCAACACCGGCAGCATGTTCCTGAAAGCTTGGGGCAAGATGATCAGGCGCATGTTTTGCCCATAGGTCATGCCCATGGCTTGGCCTGCAAACACCTGACCCCGCGGGATGGACTGGATGCCGGCCCGCATGATTTCGCTGAAATAAGCCGCCTCAAACGCCACAAAGGTGATGATGGCCGACCATTCGGCACCTATCGGTCTGCCAATCAAGAACGGCATCAGCAAATAGAACCACAGGATCACCATGACCAAGGGCACCGAACGCATGCCGTTGACATAAAAGGTGGCGGGCACCGACAAAAGTTTGGAGCCCGACAGGCGCATCAGTGCCAGCAAGGTGCCGAAGATCACGCCACCGATGGTGGCGGTGATGGTCAGTTGGACGCTGAAAACCAAGCCGTTCCACACGAACTTGCGCAGCATCTCCAAATCGAAAAACGAGAGGTCGAGTCCGAACATGTCAGTGCCCCCCCGTGCCGGCCGAAACAATGAAGCCCGGTACGCGCATTTTCTTTTCAATCAAGGCAAACACGCGGTTGACCCCAAAAGCCGACAAGGCATACAGGCCGGTCACCGCGATGTAAATTTCGATGCCGCGTGAGGTTTCTTCTTGCGCCTGCATGGCAAACATGGTGAGTTCGGCGATCGACACCGCAAAAGCCACGGACGAGTTTTTCAACAAGTTCATTGACTCGCTGGTCAGCGGCGGCAAGATGATGCGAAAGGCCATGGGCAAGAGCACATAGCGGTAAGACTGTGCCGTTGTAAATCCCACCGCCATGGCGGCATAGGTTTGCCCTTTGGGCAAGGCTTGGATACCTGCCCGCACCTGCTCAGCGATGCGCGCCGAAGTGAAAAATCCCAAGGCAAACACCACCAACACAAAGCCCGGCACCTGCTGAAAGGCGGGAATGATTTTGGGCACCACGAAGTACCACAAGAAAATTTGCACCAACAGCGGTATGTTGCGGAACAACTCGACCCAGGCGTTGCCCAAAGCGACCCAAACCGGGCGTCCGGGCAAGGTGCGCACCGTGCCCACCACGGCGCCAACGCTCATGGCCACGACCCAAGAACACGCCGCCACGGCCAGCGTCCAGCGCCAAGCCTCCAGCATCCACTCCAAATAAGTTCGACCACTGCCGTCGTCGGTGAAAAAAACCTGCCAGTCCCAAGTCATGTTGTCTTCCCTGCAAAGCGAAATCCGTTGCCCAAAGAAAAACCCCGCCCAAGTCAGCCCCGGCGGGGTTTTTCGATGCGAAGAGCCGTTTTATTTTTTGGCGTAATCTTCAGCCGGCTTGTCGTTCAAGTTGGCCCAAGCGGTTTTGGTGGCATCGCTGGCAGCCAAGCCCACGCGGGTGTTTTTGGGTGGGATAGGTTGCATGAACCACTTGTCATAGGCCTTGGCCATGTCACCGCTCTTGACCATGTCACGCACGGTGTCATCGGCCAGTTTCTTGAAGGCGGGGTCGTCCTTGCGGATCATGATGGCGATGGGCTCCACGTTGAGCACTTCACCCACGATCTTGAAGTCAGCTGGGTTCTTGGCGGTGGCAATGTTGCCAGCCAGGATCTGGCCGTCCATCACGAATGCGTCGGCGCGACCGGATTCCAACAGCAAGAAGCTGTCAGCGTGGTCCTTGCCAAAGACTTCCTTGAAGTCGACGCCATTGGCGCGCTCATGCTTGCGCAGCAGCTGCACCGAAGTGGTGCCGGTGGTGGTGGCCACACTGCGGTCTTTGAGTTGGCCGATCGAAGTGATGCCCGAGGCGGCCTTCACGGCGATGCGCACTTCTTCCACAAAGGTGGTGACCACAAAGGCCACGTCTTTTTGACGCGCCGCATTGTTGGTGGTCGAGCCGCATTCGATGTCCACGGTGCCGTTTTGAACCAAGGGAATGCGGTTTTGTGAGGTCACGGACTGGAACTTCACGTCCAACTTCTTGCCTGCCGCTTTTTCGACGTTGGCGATGATGCGCTGGCAAATCTCGTAGTGGAAACCGGCGTACTTGCCGTCACCGAGGGTGTAGGACAAGGCGCCTGAAGAATCGCGCACACCCATGGTGATCACACCAGAGTTTTTGACTTTGGCGATGGTGTCGGCTTGAGCGGCCACACAGGCCAAAGCAGCGATCGCCGCAGCGAACAATTGTTTTTTCATTCATTTCTCCAAAAAATCGCCCAAAGGCGTACGTTAAACCATGCCCTTGTCGGGCATGGATGCACCATCATGGCACGGTGACAGGCCGGGTCGTCACAGTCATTGCACAAAATGTGCCCGACGCGAGGATACAGTGACTATAGTGATCCAGACCCCATCCCTGCATCAGGGTGTACCCGGAAGGTTAATGCAAAAAATGCATAACACGATGCGCCAAGGCATCAGCCCCCTAAAAGGTGCGGGGTTTCCAGTGCCAAATGTTGCCAAAGCTCGTGTGCAGGATGCCGAGAACTGGTTTTGGGACCCAGTTTGGCCCGGTAAGCCCTGACCTCCATGGTCAAGGCCAGACTGTGGCCCCCAGGCAAATGGGCCTCCACCAGAGCGCCGCTCTGCACTTCCTTGCGCACGGCGCTTTCTGGCAAAAATGCGATGCCATGCCCTTGCAGGGCCATGACTTTCAAGCCTTCGGCCATGTCGGTTTCATACACCCGGTCCAAATGGATCGGTGTGCCCGAATGCTGAAGTATCCAGTCCGTCACGCCCCCCAAATAAGCGCCGGGGGCATAGCCCAAATAGGGCAAAGGCCGCGCAGGCGTTCCCGGCAAACTGCACGCTGGGCTGCCGTCGGCCGGGGCCAGCACATACGGGGCGATGGACTCGGCACCCAACACCACCATGTCGTAACGCTCGGCATCGAGTTGCAAGGGTTGAGAGGGGTGGTGGTAAACGATCAACACATCGCAACCACCCTCGGCCAGACGCATCGCGGCATCGTGCACGTTCAAGGCAATCAGGCGGCTTTTGATCGGCCCAAAGCTCTCGCGCAAACTGGCCACCCAGGATGGGAAAAAAGTGAACGCCAGCGTGTGAGGCACCGCAAACTCGATGAAATCCTGCCCCGCCGAGTTGTGCCCGCGCAGCATGGCCCGGGTGTTTTGCAAGGATTGCAGCAACTCCAGCGCCTGCGCGTAAAGGGTCTCACCCGCCGGTGTGAGTTTGGTGGGGTAAGAGCTGCGGTCCACCAGATCGGCCCCGGCCCAAGCCTCCAGCGACTGGATGCGCCGGGAAAAGGCGGGCTGCGTGACATGGCGCAACTGCGCCGAGCGGCTGAAACTGTGGGTTTCAGCCAAGCTCACAAAGTCTTCAAGCCACTTGGTTTCCATGCGCGGATTATGTCGCGGCCAAGTCAGCGGCCAGCGCTGGCGGTGACTCTGCGTTTTGCTGCAAAGCCCACATGCTGGCGTAGCGGCCTTGGCTGGCCAGCAGCTCGGCGTGGTTGCCGCGTTCGATGATCCGGCCTGCTTCCATCACCAAAATCTCATGTGCATCGACCACAGTGGACAAACGGTGGGCGATCACCAGCGTGGTCTTGTTTTGTGCGACGCTGGCCAGCTCGGTCTGGATGGCGCGTTCATTGGCTGAATCGAGTGCCGAGGTGGCTTCGTCGAACACCAAAATTGGCGGGTCTTTGAGCAGGGTGCGGGCAATGGCCACGCGCTGTTTTTCGCCACCCGACAGCTTCAGCCCGCGCTCGCCCACCGAGGTTTGGTAGCCCTTGGGCGTGGAGGCGATGAAGTCGTGGATGCGGGCCGAACGCGCCGCGCCTTCGATCTCAAGCTGGCTCGCACCAGGTCGGCCATAGGCGATGTTGTAGGCCACGCTGTCGTTGAACAGCACCGTGTCTTGCGGCACGATGCCCAAGGCTTGGCGAACGCTCGCTTGTGTGACTTGGCGAATGTCCTGCCCCGCGATGCAGATGTTGCCTTGCTGCACGTCGTAAAAGCGGAACATCAATCGGGCCAGCGTGGACTTGCCCGAACCCGAAGGCCCGACCACCGCCACGGTTTTGCCCGCAGGAATGCTGAAGCTGATGTCTTGCAGGATCGGGCGGTCGCTCTCGTAGGCAAAGGACACGCGGTCAAACACCACATCGGGTGCACCTTGCAAAGCCAGCGCAGGCGAACCCGGTACATCGGCCACTTCGCGTTCGCGGTCCATCAGCACGAACATCTTGTCCAGATCGGTCAGGCTTTGCTTGATCTCGCGGTAGAGCACGCCCAGAAAGTTGAGTGGAATGTAGAGCTGGATCATGAAGGCATTGATCATCACCAAATCGCCCAAAGTCATGCGCCCGGCCACCACACCCTCTGTGGCCCGCCACAGCATGGCCACCAAGGCCGACGCGATGATGAGCTGCTGCCCGGTATTGAGCACCGACAAGGTGGTTTGCGCCTTGAGCCGCGCCAGGCGCAGGCGCTCCAGACTTTCGTCGTAGCGTCCTGCCTCAAAACGCTCGTTGCCAAAGTATTTGACGGTTTCGTAGTTCAGCAGCGAGTCAATCGCCCGGGTGTGCGCGGCCGAGTCGAACTCGTTGGCCTGTTTGCGAAACTGCGTGCGCCACTCGGTCACGCGCACGGTGAAAAAGATGTACAGCGCCAAAGCCACCAGCGTGATGCCCGCAAACCAGGCGTCAAACTTGACAGCCAAAATGGCCAACACCAGGCCCACCTCGATCAGTGTGGGGATGACGCTGTAGAGCGAATAAGAGATCAATGACTCGATGCCACGCACGCCGCGCTCGATGTCGCGCGTCATGCCCCCGGTCTGCCGCGCCAAATGAAAGCGCAGGCTCAGGGCGTGCAGGTGCTCAAAGGTCTGCAAAGCGATGGAGCGCGAAGCACCTTGCGTGGCTTTGGCAAACACCAGCTCACGCAATTCGGTGAAAGCCGATGTCAGCAAACGCAAGGCACCGTAGCCCACCAGCAGCGCCACTGGCACCACCAGCACCGCTTGTGGGTCGCCGGGCTTGAGGCTCATGGCATCCACCAACTCTTTGAGCAGCAAAGGCACGCTCACGTTGGCCAGTTTGGCCCCCACCATGAGGGTCAAGGCAAAGAACACGCGCCATTTGTATTGCCACAAATAGGGCAAAAGGCGCGAGAGGGTTTTCCAGTCGCTGCCGGCTGGCGGCTGGGTTGCAGCGCCGGGCTTGGCGCCAGGGGCATGGGGGGTGGCAGAGGCAGCGGTTTCGCCGTGGTGGCGCATAAGGGACAATCCGATTTTGACGTTAACCACCGATTGTGCCCATGTCTGCCACCCCACGCCCCGATACCGTGTCTTTGCCCACCGACCAGGAGCTGGTGCTCAAAGTCATCCCCATGCCAGCCGACTGCAATGCCAGCGGCGATATTTTTGGCGGCTGGGTCATGGCCCAGGTCGACTTGGCCGGTGCCGTGTTGCCCGCCCGGCGTGTGCGCGGGCGCATGGTCACCGTGGCGGTGAACGAGTTCATTTTCAAACAGGCCGTCAAGGTGGGCGACATCCTGTCGTTTTTCTCGCGCATTGTGCGCGTGGGACGCACCTCGGTCACGGTCAAGGTGGAGGTGTTTGCCGAGCGCTTTCAGCTGCAAGGCCAGTACATCAAGGTCACCGAAGCGAACCTGACCTATGTGGCGGTGGACGACCAAGGCAAGCCCCGGCCAGTGCCTGCCGAATGATGGGGCTCGGGACGCTCAGGACACGATGTAGGCCGCAGCGCCTGTCGACATCAATGTGCCGTCGGGCCCACAAAACTCCATGCGCGACGAGCCCACCCGCGAGCCCACGCGCAAAGCATTGGCCGTGATGGTGAAGTGCTCGCCAATGCCAGGGCGCAAATAGTCCACCCGCAAATCGATGGTGCCCAGCTTGGCAAAGCGCTCCAGGCGTTTGGCGGGCGACTCGTCCATGTGTTTGGCCGCCAGCGCGGCCATGACGGCTGCGCTGCCGATGGCATCCAGCACCGCGCTGATGACGCCCCCATGGATGCGGTTGTAGGCAAAGTGTCCCACCAACTCAGGCCGCATGTCGATGCGGGCCTCCACGCCCTCGGGCGTGACTTTCACCAGTTTCAGACCGAGGGTCTTGTTGAAAACGATTTTTTCTTCGTAGATCTGGCGGAAACCTTCGATGTATTCGGGTTCCAGAACGATGGGGGTGGTTGGGCGATGGGGCATCGGGTGATTCTATCGATCACCACATGCGCTGGGACAGGGTGCAGGCAAAGGTGCAGGTCGGCAGCTTCAGCCCCATGTGAGGCCTGAGCCAAAGCCCGCCAGAAAAAGCTCACACCCTGCGGTCCCCCCCGCGAGCGCCAACTTCAGACCTTGCTGAAGTCGGGTTTGCGTTTTTCCATGAAGGCGCCGAAAGCTTCTTTGGCAGCAGGTTCAAGCAACATGCGGCCAAAGCTTTGGCCTTCTTCGTCCATCTTTTGCAGCACTTCTTGCTGGTAGCCGCTTTTCATCAAGCGCTTGGTGGCGATCAGGGAGGTCAGTGGCTTGGCGGCCAGTTTGCGGGCCTGCGCCTGGGCGTAACCATTGACCTCGGTGGGGGGCACCACGCGGTTGACCAGGCCCACCTCCTGCGCGGCTTCGGCAAAGAAGGGTTCGCCCATCAGCAGGGCTTCGGCAGCGCGGTGGTAGCCGAACATGCGCGGCGCCAGCAGGCTGGAAGCTGCTTCAGGACAGAGGCCCAGGTTGACGAAGGGCATGGAGAACGCGGCGTTGTCACCGGCATAGACCAGGTCGCAATGGAACAGCATGGTGGTGCCGATGCCCACGGCAGGCCCGGCCACAGCAGCGAGCAGCGGCTTTTCGAAGGTGGCGATGCCGCGCAAAAAACGGAACACGGGCGACTCTTGCGTGGTGGGGGGCTGGTTCAAAAAGTCACCGATGTCGTTGCCCGCGCTGAAGATGCTCTCGTGCCCCTGAAACACCACCACGCGAACGGCTGGATCGGCCCCGGCCTGGGCCACGGCGTCGGCCATGGCGGCGTACATGGCGGCGGTGATGGAGTTCTTCTTGTCCAGGCGGTTGAAGGTGATGGTCATCACCCCTGCGTCGGTGTGGGTCAGGATGTCAGACATGGTGCTCTCGCCTCAAGATGAAAGGGCCGCCACCACGGGCGGCAGTTGGGATGGAAAAGGGTCAGGGGGCTTTGACCCACAACTGGTTGCGCCAGAAGGGGCCAAGGAAACCGCGCACTTGCAGTTTCGCGCCACCCTCGATGGGCGTCAGTCGCACGCGGTACAGCTTGCCCTCTTCCGGGTCGAGGATGTCGCCACCATCCCAATACTCATGGCCCGCCGACTTTTTCACGCCCCGGATGATTTCCATGCCCAAAATGGCTTGGTCCTTGCGATCGTCCTTGCACAGGCCGCACTTGGCTGCAGGGTCAGCGTCCTTGCGCAAAATCTGGCTGACCTTGCCGCGCAGCACACCGCCCGCGTTTTCGATGGTGACCACGCTCTTGGTCTCGCCGGTTTTGTCGTCAATCGTGTGCCAACGGCCCACAGGGCTGTTGGCCTGGGCTGCCAGGGCCATGCAGCCCATGACAAGCAGGGCGAATGCGCGGGAAACTTTTTTCATGGGTTGACTCCTGAAGGTCTCGGTCATGCCAGCGCGGCGTCGGTGTCCATCAGCACATCGCTGCCCGCGCGGATGCGGCGCATCAAGGTGGATGTTTCAGGCATCAGGCGGGTGAAATAAAAACGCGCGGTCTGCAGCTTGGCTTGGTAGAACGGGTCGGGGCGTTGCGCTTCCTCTTCGGCCTCGGCCAATTTGACCAAGGCGATTTGCGCCGAACGGGCCCAGAAGTAGCCCAGCACCAAATGCCCCACCACGCGCAGGTAGTCCACCGCGGCAGCGCCCACTTCGTCGGCATTGCTCATGGCTTTCATGCCGACTTCGCCGGTCAGTTGCGTGAGTTTTTGGCCCAAATCGGCCAAGGGCTTGATGAACTCGCCCATGGCTTCATTGGCCATCTCGGGCTTGACCAATTGCTCGACCAGTTTGCCAAACTTCTTGAGTGTGGCGCCCTGATTGCCCAGCACCTTGCGGCCCAGCAAGTCGAGCGACTGGATGGTGTTGGTGCCTTCGTAAATCATGTTGATGCGGGCATCGCGCACAAACTGCTCCATGCCCCACTCCTTGATGTAGCCGTGACCGCCAAACACCTGCTGGCAAGCCGAGGTGGCTTCCCAAGCGTTGTCGGTGGTGAAAGCTTTCACGATGGGTGTCAGCAAGGCCACGACTTCGGCGGCCTCGGCACGCACGGCCTCGTCGGGGTGGTTGATCTCTTTGTCCAGCAGCAAGGCGCAATAGCAGGCCAGCGCACGCCCCCCCTCGGCATAGGCCTTCGCGGTCATCAGCATGCGGCGCACATCGGGGTGCACGATGATCGGATCGGCCGGCTTGCCGGGGGCTTTCACGCCAGTGAGCGAGCGCATCTGCACGCGGTCTTTGGCATAGGCCAGCGCGTTTTGGTAAGCCACTTCGGTCAGGCCCAGCGACTGGTTGCCCACGCCCAGGCGGGCCGCATTCATCATCACGAACATGGCCGCCAATCCTTTATGGGGCTGGCCCACCAAGGTGCCAACGGCACCATCGAGCACCATTTGGCACGTGGCATTGCCGTGGATACCCATCTTGTGCTCCAGGCCACCGCAGTAGATGCCGTTGCGCTCACCCATGCTGCCGTCGGCCGCCACATTGAACTTGGGCACGATGAACAGGCTGATGCCTTTGCTGCCGGGCGGCGCATCGGGCAAGCGGGCCAGCACCAAGTGAACGATGTTGGGGGCCAGATCGTGCTCGCCTGCGCTGATGAAAATCTTCTGACCGCTTAGCTTGTAGGTGCCGTCGGCCTGAGGCTCGGCCTTGGTGCGCAGCATGCCCAGGTCGGTGCCGCAATGGGGCTCGGTCAGACACATGGTGCCGGTCCACTCGCCGCTGGTCAGCTTGGGCAGGTACAAGGCTTTTTGCTCGGGCGTGCCGTGCGCATGCAGGCACTCGTAGGCGCCGTGCGACAAGCCGGGGTACATGGTCCAGGCCTGGTTGGCCGAGTTGAGCATCTCGTAAAAGCACTGGTTGACCACAAAGGGCAAACCTTGGCCGCCGAAGTCGGTATCGCAGCTGAGCGATGGCCAGCCACCAGCCACGTACTGCGCATAAGCCGCTTTGAAACCATTCGGGGCTTTGACCTCGTGTGTGTCGCGGTTGAGCTGGCAGCCCTGGGTGTCACCCGAAATGTTCAGGGGAAACACCACTTCGGATGCGAATTTTCCGCCTTCTTCGAGCACCGCGTTGATGGTGTCGGCGTCGGTGTCGGCGTGCTTGGGCAAGGCCTTGAGCTCGGCGCTGACGTTGAGCAATTCGTGCAAGACAAACTGCATGTCGCGAAGGGGTGGGTTGTAAACGGGCATGGGGGCTCCTTGGATCGGTGTGCGGGGCAAAAAATGAGGGAATCAGCCGCCGGCAGGCTTGCGGCGGGCCTTGGGCACGGCCACAAGCTTGGGCGCTGGTTTCGTGTTGGTGGGCGCGGGGCCAGATGGCATACCCGGCCCTTCATAGCGGGCCAAGATGTGTTGAAAGCCTTGGCGGGCGCGGTCGGCGGCAGTGGGGTTGCGCAAAAAACGGGCTTCGTAATGCAGGGCCAAAATCAGCCCATGGATTTCAAAAGCGATTTGATGGGCATCGGATGCGCGGCTGAGTTGGCCTTCGTCCTGGGCCAGTTCCACCGCCCGGCGCAAGGCGGTTTGCCAGGTGGACACCGAAGAGGCCAGCGCGTCGCGCACCGGGCCGGTGCGATCGTCAAACTCGACCGCACCACTGATGTAAATGCAACCCGAATCGATCTCGGCCGAGGTCTGCACCATCCAGTTGTCAAACAGGGCCTGCAGGCGAGGCAGACCTCTGGGCTTTTGCATGGCGGCGTAAAACACCTCGGCCTCAAACCGGTCGTGGTATTCGCGGATGACGGAAATTTGCAGCTCTTCGCGCGAGCCAAAGTGGGCAAACACGCCCGACTTGCTCATGCCCGTGACCTCGGCCACCGCACCGATGGACAGGCCTTCCAGGCCGATTTGCGAGGCCAAGCCCAGCGCCGCATCGATGATCACAGCCTTCGTTTGCTGGCCTTTGATCAACACGCGGCGGCCTGCCTCTGGTGCAGGCAATGCTTCAACATTGGAGGGTTTTTTGTGATCGGTCATGGCGCATAAAAAAGAACGACCGTTCTATTTTGCACCAAAAATGGCCCAACAAACAAACACCTGATGGACCAAGGGTCAATCAGGTGGGGCGCACCGGTGGCAGCCCGAAAGTGCGCCACCCCCGATCACATCGGGGGTGGCGCACGGGCGTCAAAGCAGCATCAGGCTTTGAAGGCCACGACTTTCTGGGTTTGCTCGCCCAAGCCCTCGATGCCCAAGCGCATCACGTCGCCGCGCTTGAGGAACACCGGAGCAGGCTTGCCGTCGACCTTGACGCCCATGCCCACGCCCGGCGGGGTGCCCGTGGTGATGATGTCGCCGGGCTCCAGCGTCATGAATTGGCTGACATAGCTCACCAACTTGGCCACACCAAAGATCATGGTCTTGGTGTTGCCGGTTTGAAAGCGCACGCCGTTCACATCGAGCCACATGCCCAAAGCTTGCGGGTTGGGCACTTCGTCACGCGTGACCAGCCAAGGGCCAACGGGGCCGAAGGTGTCGCAACCCTTGCCCTTGTCCCAGGTGGCGCCGCGCTCGAGCTGGTATTCACGCTCGCTCACGTCATTGACCACGCAGTAGCCGGCCACATGGTTCAAGGCGTCTTTTTGGGAGACATAACGGGTGCGCGTGCCAATCACGATGCCCAGCTCAACCTCCCAGTCGGACTTCTTGGAGCCCTTGGGCAGCATGACGTCGTCGTTCGCACCCTGGATGCAGGAGATGGCTTTGGTGAACACGATCGGCTCGGCCGGGATGGGCATGTTCGACTCGGCCGCATGGTCGGCGTAGTTCAAGCCGATGGCGATGAACTTGCTGGTGTAGGAGATGGGCGTGCCAAAACGCTTTTTGCCGCGCACCAGGGGCAGCTTGTCGGTCTTGACTTTGGCCAACTTGGCCAAGGCCTTGTCGTTGAGCAGCTCAGGCGAGATGTCTTTGACCACAGCGCTCAGGTCGCGCAAGCGGCCTTCGGCGTCGATCAGACCGGGTTTTTCTTTGCCGGGTTGGCCATAGCGAACGAGTTTCATAAATGCCTTTCAGTTTTCAGATGGATCAATAAGTGGAACGGCCGCCCGAGAGGTCAAAGACCGCACCGGTGGAGAAGGAACAGTCTTCGGTGCTCAGCCAGGTCACCATGGCGGCGACTTCTTCGGGCTCGCCAAAGCGGGCCATTGGAATTTTGGAGAGCATGAACTGGATGTGCTCGGGCGTCATTTGATCAAAGATGGCCGTCTTCACAGCCGCCGGGGTGACACAGTTCACGCGCACGCCCGTGTCGGCCAACTCTTTGCCCAAGGATTTGGTCAACCCGATGACGGCTGCCTTGCTGGCACTGTAAGCGCTGGCGTTGGGGTTGCCGTCCTTGCCCGCCACCGAGGCGATGTTGACGATGCGCCCATAGTTGCGGGCCTTCATGTGGGCGCTCAGTTCGCGGCAGCAATGAAACAGGCCGTGCACGTTCACGTCGAACACCTGCTTCCAGGCGTCAACAGGGTAGTCCCAGACCTTCACGTTGGGGCCGGTGATGCCCGCACTGTTGACCAGCACATCCACCCCCGCCAGTGCGGTGGTTTGGGCTGTGGCATGGACCACCGAAGCGTGATCGGCCACGTCCACCTGCACTGTGTTGACCACTGCGCCCAGTTGCCCTTGACGCAGCTGCTCGGCGGCTTTGGCCATGCCCACCACATCCCGGTCCCAGATCGTGACGCGTGCGCCCGAGGACAGCATGCGCTGCGCAATGGCAAAACCCAAACCGGTTGCGCCTCCGGTGATGACCGCGTGGCGGCCTTTCATGTCCAACAAGTTCATGTGTGTGTCTTTCAGAAAAATCAAATGGTCATGCCACCGTCGACCATGTAGGCATTGCCTGTGGCGAAGATGGATTCGTCGGAAGCGAGGAAGGTGACGATGGGTGCGATCTCGTGCGCCTGGGCCAAACGGCCCATGGGTTGGCGGTTGATGAAGTCTTGTCGGGCCTGTACCGGGTCGGCATAGCTGTTGATGCGGTCTTGCAGCGAAGGGGTGTCCACGGTGCCGGGGCAGATGCAGTTGCACCGAATGCCTTTGCGCACATAGTCGGCCGCCACGCTTTTGGTCAGGCCAATCACGGCCGCTTTGCTCGCACCGTAGATGAAACGGTTGGGCAGGCCGCGAACGCTGGAGCACACGCTGGCCATGTTGATGATGCTGCCGCCCTGCCCGTTTTTTTCGAACTGCGCCAGCATTTTGGGGATGGCCGCCTGGATCATCCAGAACTGCGATCGTACGTTCAGGTTGAAGGCAAATTCCCAATCGTCGTCGGTGGCCAATTCGATGTTGCCGTTGTGCACAAAGCCCGCGCAGTTGAAGATGATGTCGATGCGCGGCAAGCTGGCCACTTGGGCGGCAATGGCCTTCTTGTCGAGCACGTTCAGCACGGCGGTGTGCACATTGGCCACGCCTTGGTACGCCTTGAGCAGCTCGGCATTCACATCGGTGGCATAGACTGTTGCGCCCTCGGCCGCCATGGCCAATGCAGCCGCCTGGCCAATGCCTTGTCCGGCGGCAGTGACCAGTGCGATTTTTCCTTTGAGTCTCATGGTGCTTTTATCTCCAGTTGGGTGATCTGTCTTGCAGCGATGGCGGCCCAGTCCCAGGCGATGCCCAGACCTGAGGCGTCAGGCGGATGAGCAAAACCGTCCTGCACTTTCATGCGCGAAGTGGTGATGTCGTCGAGTTGCGGGATGTATTCCACCCAAGTGGCGTTGGGCACGGCAGCGCACAGGCTCACATGCAACTCCATCAAAAAGTGCGGGCACACCGCCACGTCAAAGGTTTCGGCCAGGTGCGCGGTCTTGATCCAGGGTGTGATGCCGCCAATGCGGGCCACATCGGGCTGCACGATCGAGCAGGCGCCTTGCTCCAGGTATTCGCGAAACTGCATCGGGTGGTACATGGACTCGCCCACCGCCACAGGAATGGTGGTGTGCTCGCGCAACTGGCGGTGGCCCGACACATCTTCGGCAGGCATGGGTTCTTCCATCCAGGCCAAGCCCAAGCCGTCAAATGCCCGCGCACGGCGCACGGCCTCGGCCCGGTTGAAGCCCTGGTTCGCATCGGTCATCAGCTCAAAGCCCGGCCCCACTGCGTCCCGCACGGCGCTCAGCCGCGCCACGTCTTCGCTCACATGCGGGCGGCCGATCTTGATCTTGGCGCCTTTGAAACCTTGGGCTTGCGCCTCCAGCGTCTGGTCCACCAGCGCCTCGGGCGACAAATGCAACCAACCGCCTTCGGTGGTGTACAGCGGCACACGCGCTTGGGCCCCGCCCAGCAACTGCCAAAGCGGCAGGCCCTGGCTTTGCGCACGCCAATCCCACAAGGCCGTGTCCACGCAAGCCAGCGCCAGGCTGGTCATGGCGCCCACAGCCGTGGCATGGGTGTGAAAAAACAAATCCTTCCAGATGGCCTCGACCATCACCGGGTTGCGTCCGACCAAACGTGGGGCCAGGTGGTCCTTGAGCAAGGCGATCACCGAAGAGCCGCCGGTGCCAATGGTGTAGGCATAGCCCGTGGCTGCGATGCCATCACTGCAGTGCAGCGTGAGCAAGATCGTTTCTTGCGTCACAAAGGACTGGATGGCGTCGGTGCGCAAGACCTTGGGCGGCAAATTCACTTGCCGAATGCTCACGCGCTCAATGGTGACGGGGCTCATGTGGGACAACAGAGATGGTGACAAAAACAGGTGCGGCAGGATCTGGTGAGGCAGGAACAGCCGCCGACAGCGACACCCACAGTCACAAGGGTTTCAAGGCTTTGCAGCATGAGACATCTCTAACGCGCCGTGCGTCGTTTGCGTGACAGCTGTCGTGCGGGTTTGTGCGGAGTTGCAAGGGCCATTGAACATGTGATGATTCTGCAACTGGTCTGACCACTTGTCCAATTCACGTTATCCCTGATCACCCCCATGCCCTTGCAAACCGTGGCCCCGCAGCGCCTTTACCGCCAGATTGCCGAACAAGTTCGGCAACTGATGGCGTCGGGCGAGTTTGCGCTGGGTTCGCGACTGCCAGCCGAACGCGACCTGGCCCTGCAACTGGGCGTGAGCCGACCTTCGGTGCGCGAAGCCCTGATTGCGCTGGAAGTCGAGGGCATGATCGAGGTGCGCACAGGCTCTGGCATTTATGTGCGGCACACCGCAGCGGCCAAGCCCACAGCCCATGCCGAGCTGGATGACGACACCCCCGCCAACTGGGGACCTCTGGAAGTCATGAGCGCCCGGATTCTGGTCGAGGCCGAAGTGGCGGCCCTGGCCGCCGCCAACGCACAAAAGGGCGACCTCAAAGCCATCAAAAGCGGGCTGCAACAAATGAAGCTCGAAGCCGCTCGAGATGAAATCCCGCGCCAGGGCGATGAAGCCTTTCACGAAGCCATTGCCCAGGCCTGCGGCAACAGTGTTCTGCTGGACACGGTGCAGCGCTACTGGATGGCCCGCAACGGCCCTTTGTTTGAACGGCTGGGGGATTACTTCGAACACCCTGACTCATGGCAAACCGCCATTGCAGAACACCAGGAAGTGATGCACGCTATCGAGGCACGTGACAGCAGCGCGGCCCGTAAAGCCATGCAAAAGCACCTGAAGCAAGCCCACAAAAGATACAGCGCGAGCTGGCGCCGCGCACCCGCCCGCTAGGGTGATTTTCTGTTCCCGCGTCAGCAATTTTTTTAAAACCCGAGAGGAGACAACGATGAGCAAACGATTCGCACTGAAGACCTTGGCCGCATTGGGCGCCTTGGCCATGGGCACCCTGCTGATGAGCACTGGTGCTCAGGCCCAGCAAAAACTCAAGTGGGCCCACGTCTACGAGACTTCTGAGCCCTACCACACCGAATCGGTGTGGGCGGCCGATGAAATCAAAAAGCGCAGCAATGGCAAGTTCGACATCCAGGTCTTCCCGGCCTCCACCTTGGGCAAGGAAACCGACATCAACCAGGGCCTGACTCTGGGCACAGTGGACATGATCATCAGCGGCCCCTCCTTTGCCGCCCGTACATACCCCCGCTTTGGCATCGCCTACTACCCCTTCATCTTCCGCGATGGTGACCACCTGATCGCTTATTCCAAAAGCCCTGTGTTCCAGGAGATGGTCAGTGAGTTCCGCGCCAAAACCGGCATCCAGGTCACGGCCTATACCTACTACGGTGCACGCCACACCACCGCGCAAAAAGCCTTCACCAACTGTGCTGGCATGAAGGGCATCAAAATCCGTGTGCCCGATGTGCCTGCTTACCGCGCCACGCCTGAAGCCTGCGGCGCCAACCCCACGCCCATTGCTTTTGCCGAGGTGTACCTGGCCCTGCAAAACGGGACCGTGGAAGCCCAAGAGAACCCTTTGACCACGATCGAGGCCAAGAAGTTCTTTGAAGTGCAAAAGGCCATCATGCTCACCGGGCACATCGTCGACGGCCTGACCACCCAGATCGCCCCGCATGTGTGGAACAAGTTGAGCGATGCCGAGAAAAAACTGTTCACCGACGTGACACAAGAAGCTGCTGTGCGCGCAACTGCCAAGATCAAGGCGCGTGAGGCTGAGTTGGTGGACGAGTTCAAGAAAAAAGGTCTGCAGATCGTGCAGGTGGACCGCAAGTCATTCCAAGATGCTGTGCTGAAAAACAAGCCCCTCACAGGCATGGGTTTCACTCAGTCTGACTTCGACAAGATTCAAGCGGCCAAATAAGGCGCTCTTTTCAGGTGGGGTGCTTCACGCACCCTCCTGAAAATTTGACCCAGCACGCAGGCCGAACATGGCAAGTTCGGTCTGCGCCAGATGGGCCAACTCTCGAACCCAAGGACATCCCATGAGCAACCTTCCCGACCTCGACGCCATGCCCAAAGTCATGGGCGACGATGGCCAGTTTCACGCGACCGATGAGGATGTCGATCTGTCGGGCACGCCCATCGAAGCCTGGGTGGCTTTGGCCTTCTTCTGGGCCTTGGGCCTGACGGTTTTTTACCAATTTTTCACGCGCTACGTGATGAACAACTCGGCCTCGTGGACCGAAGAGATTGCGCGTTATTTGCTCATTGCCACCGTGTTCACGGGGGCCACGATTGGTGTGGCGAAAAACAACCACATCCAGGTGGACTTCTTCTTTCGCTTCATGCCCGACTGGATGGGTCGCTTGATGGGCACTGTGGTCGATGTGATGCGCATCGCCTTCTTTGCGGCCGCCACCTTCCTCACGGGCCAGATGATGGAAAAACTGGGCAGCTACAAGATGACCATCATCGACTTGCCCATGAACCTCGTTTATGGCGTGGTCATGGCCGGCTTCGCCGCCATGTGCTTGCGCGCCATGTGGGTGGCCAAGGTGCATTGGCAGCGCGGCTACACCGTGCTGCAACGCCCCGAATCCGAAATGACCGACCGCTGAAATCGCCCACCTGAAAGTGTTCCCATGCTGAAAATCATTTTTCTCTTTCTCATGAGTGGCGGGATCCCGGTGGCCATTGCCATGGCGGGCGCGTCTTTGATTTACATCTTGTTTACCCAAAGTTCACCGCCCTTTGTGGTCATCCACCGCATGGTCTCGGGCATCGACAGTTTTCCGCTGCTGGCCGTGCCCTTCTTCATTCTGGCCGGCAACCTGATGAACAACGCGGGCATCACCAACCGCATCTACAACTACGCACTGGCCTTGGTGGGCTGGCTCAAAGGGGGCTTGGGTCACGTCAACGTGGTCGGCTCGGTGGTGTTTGCGGGCATGAGCGGCACGGCCATTGCCGATGCGGCAGGCCTGGGCACCATCGAGATCAAAGCCATGAAAGACCATGGCTACAGCACCGAATTTGCCGTGGGCGTCACCGCCGCTTCGGCCACATTGGGCCCCATCATCCCGCCCAGCTTGCCCTTTGTGATCTACGGCATGATGGCCAACGTCTCGGTGGGTGCGCTGTTCCTCGCGGGCATCTTGCCCGGTATTTTCATGGCCCTGCTCATGATGCTCACGGTGGCCTATTTCGCGCACAAAAACGGCTGGGGCGCCGATGTGAAATTCGAATGGCCCAAGGTCATCAAGGCCCTGGCCGAAACCGCGGTGGTGGTGGGCTGGCCCCTGGCGATTTGGTGGCTGGTCACGGCCATGGGCACGCCGCCTCAACTCACGGTGTTTGTGGCCCTGATCGTTTTGTTCGCCGCCGACAAGTTTTTCGACTTCCAAGCCGTGTTGCCCATCATGACCCCCGTGATCTTGATTGGCGGCATGACCACCGGCGTGTTCACCCCCACCGAAGGCGCCATTGCGGCTTGCGTTTGGGCGATTGCCTTAGGCTTCTTCTGGTACCGCACGCTCAACTTCAAGATGTTCGTGAAGATCTGCCTGGACACGGTAGAGACCACCGCCACCGTGCTGTTCATCGTGGCCGCTGCCAGCATCTTCGGCTGGATGCTCACCGCCACAGGCGTGACCACCGCCATCTCCGCTTGGGTGTTGGGCTTCACCCAAGAACCTTGGGTATTTTTGCTGCTGGCCAACGCGCTCATGCTGTTTGTGGGCTGCTTCCTCGAGCCCACCGCCGCCATCACCATCCTGGTGCCGATTCTGGTGCCGATTTGCCAGCAGTTGGGCATTGACCTGGTGCACTTCGGTCTGATCATGGTGCTCAACCTCATGATCGGTTTGCTGCACCCGCCCATGGGCATGGTGCTGTTTGTGTTGGCGAGGGTGGCCAAGCTCAGTGTGGAGCGCACCACCATGGCCATCTTGCCCTGGCTGTTCCCCTTGCTGGGCAGCCTGGCGGTCATCACCTATATGCCCAGCCTGGTGCTGTGGTTGCCCAAGCAGTTTTATTGACCCCTCGGAGCTGATGTTCAGCCCCGTTTTGAAGCAACGTTCAACATGTCCAATCTCTTCATCCGCCTGCACCCGTCTGACGACGTGGTCATCGCCCGCAGCCAACTCATGAGCGGCAGCGCCGTCGAAGGTGTGCCCGTGCGCGGCCTGATCCCGCCGGGCCACAAGGTCGCCACACGCGCCATCGCTGTGGGCGAGCCGGTGCGCCGCTACAACCAGATCATTGGTTTTGCGCACCAGCCCATCGCGCCGGGCGAGCATGTGCACACGCACAACCTGAACATGGGCGCCGAAAAAGGCAACTTCGAGCGCGACTACGCCATCGGGCAAGACGTGAAGCCTGAACCTGCCCGCCAGCAGGCGACCTTCATGGGCTACAAGCGCTCTGATGGCCGCGTGGCGACGCGCAATTACATCGGCGTGTTGTCGAGCGTGAATTGCTCGGCCACTGCGGCACGCGCTATTGCCGACCATTTCTCTAAACGCAACAACCCAGCTGCGCTGGCCAACTTTCCCAATGTGGATGGTGTGGTGGCCCTGACCCACGGCACCGGCTGCGGCATGGACACCGAAGGGCTGGGCATCCAACTGCTCGAGCGCACACTCGCCGGTTACGCCACGCACGCCAACTTCTGGGGCGTGGTGGTGGTGGGTTTGGGCTGCGAAGCCAACCAGCTCAGCACCTGGCTGGCGCACAGCAGCCTGCGCGTGGGTGAAACGCTCAAGGTCTTCAACATCCAGGACTCGGGCGGCACGCGCCTGACGGTCGAAAAAGGGATTGCCTTGATCGAAGAGATGTTGCCCCGCGCCAACGCGATCCAGCGCGAGCCTTGCAGCGCCGAGCACATCACGGTGGGCCTGCAGTGCGGCGGCTCCGATGGTTATTCGGGCATCAGCGCCAACCCCGCACTGGGCGTGGCGGTGGACTTGTTGGTGCAGCATGGCGGCACCGCCATCCTGAGCGAAACCCCCGAAATTTACGGCGCCGAGCATTTGCTCACCCGCCGCGCGGTCAAGCCAGAGGTGGCGCACAAACTGATCGAGCGCATCCGCTGGTGGGAAAACTACACCGCCATCAACGGCGGCGAGATGAACAACAACCCCTCCCCCGGCAACAAGGCCGGCGGCCTGACCACCATCTTGGAAAAATCTTTGGGCGCAGTGGCCAAAGGCGGCACGAGCAACCTGCAGGCGGTCTACGAATACGCCGAGCCGGTAACCGCCAAAGGCTTTGTCTACATGGACACGCCCGGTTACGACCCGGTCAGTGCCACAGGCCAAGTGGCGGGCGGGGCCAACCTGATTTGCTTCACCACTGGCCGCGGCAGCGCTTACGGCTGCGCGCCCTCACCCAGCCTGAAGTTCTCGACCAACACCGCCTTGTGGAAAAAGCAGGAAGAGGACATGGACCTGAACTGCGGCGAGATCGTGGACGGCGGCGTGAGCATCGCCGACATGGGTCAGCGCATCTTCGAGATGATTCTGGCTGCGGCTTCGGGCGAGCCCACCAAGAGCGAGCGCCACGGCTACGGTCAAAACGAATTCGTGCCTTGGCAAGTCGGCGCGGTGATGTGAACCCACACCTTGAAAGAACCCCATGAGCCAACGCATCCAAGCCGCTGAACTGCGCGCCAAAGTCGCACGCATCATTGAACAAGCGGGCAGCGCCCCAGCGGAGGCCGCGCAGGTGGCCGACAACCTGGTCATGGCCAATCTGAGCGGACACGACTCGCACGGTGTGGGCATGGTGCCGCGCTATGTGGACGCCGTGCTCGAAGGGGGCCTGAGTCCCAACACGGGCGTCAAGGTGCTGCTCGACACCGGGCCCCTTTTGAACCTGGACGGTCAGCGCGGCTACGGCCAAATCACCGGTGTGCAGGCGATGCACATGGGCATTGAACGCGCCAAGCAGCATGGGGTGTGCACTGTGGCGCTCAGCCGCTCACACCACCTGGGCCGCATCGGCCACTTTGCCGAAATGGCCGTGGCCCAAGGCCTGGTGTCGGTGCATTTTGTGAACGTGCTCTCGCGCCCCGTGGTCGCGCCCTTTGGCGGAGGCGACGGCCGCTTTGGCACCAACCCCTGCTGCATCGGCGTGCCCATGGGCAGCCGCGCCCCCTTTGTGCTCGACTTTGCCACCAGCCGCGTGGCGCAAGGCAAGATGCGCGTGGCCCACAACAAAGGCGAACAAGTGCCCCCCGGCTATTTGATCGACGAACACGGCCACCCCACCACCGACCCCGGCGTGGTGGTGGTGCCGCAGTCCAACGGCTTGTATGGCGCACTCATGACCTTTGGCGACCACAAAGGCTTTGGCATGGCTGTCGCCTGCGAACTGTTGGGCGGTGCCCTCACGGGCAGCGGCACCTGGCACCGCGAAGCCGACCACCAACGCGCCGTGCTCAACGGCATGCTGACGATGCTGATCGACCCGGTGCGCTTGGGCACGCAAGCCATGTTCGAGCAAGAAGCCCTAGCCTTCGACGATTGGCTGCGCCAAAGCCCCGATGCTCCGGGCAGCGACGGCGTGCAGATGGCGGGCGAACCCGAACGCGCCGCCCGTGCCGAGCGTGAAAAAACTGGCATCTGGATCGACGACAACACCTGGGCGGAGATCGAAGCCTCAGAGAAAAAACTGCTGGGGCGTTGAGCCGTGATGGATCGAGGCCTCCTGCGCCAGCGCCCATCCTGTGAGCGATGGGGCCAATGGCGGCCCACATGGCATCGCGTGTGGCACGCCCATCACGCCCAGAAAGCGCGCCCCCCACACCCTGAAGACCCATCCCGCTGACACCATGCACCTCTCGGCCCTCACCCTGGCATCGTTGCCCGCTGACATCCACACCCCCACCTACGACCGGCGCCGACACGCCCCAGGCGTGGTGCACCTGGGATTGGGTGCTTTTCACCGGGCCCACCAGGCCATGGTGTTTGACCAGTTGTTGGCCTCTGGCGACACGCGCTGGGGGATCCACGGCGTGGGCATGACGCGACCCGATTTGGTGAACCAGCTGCGTGCACAAGACGGCCTGTATGCCGTTCGTGTGGCCGATGGTCAAGGGCTGAAGTGGCAAGTGCCCGGTGCCTTGTGGCGCATGAGTGTGGCCACCACCGAGCGCGAAGCGGTGGTGCAGGCCATTGCTGCGCCCGCCACACGCTGGGTCACACTCACCGTCACAGAAAAAGGCTACACCCCGGCGCTGGGGCAGCTGCTGCTGGATGGCCTGCGTCTGCGCCAGCAAGCGGGCTTGCCGGGCATCACCGTCGCCTCCTGCGACAACCTGCAAGGCAACGGCCACAAGCTGCAGGCCTTGGTCAAGGCCAGCGCCTTGCCCGATGACAGCAGTGTGTTGCATTGGCTCGATGCCCATTGCGCCTTTCCGTGCAGCATGGTCGACCGCATCGTGCCCGCGGCCACCGCCGAAGTGCTGGCCGCTGCCAGCCAAGCGCTGGGCCTGCGCGACGATGCGGCGCTGAGCACCGAAGGCTTTTGGGAATGGGTGATCGAAGACCGCTTGGCCGACCCGGCCGACGCGGCCCTGCTGCAAAGCGCGGGCGTGCGTGTGACAGCCGATGTGCACAGCTACGAAGAAACCAAGCTGCGCATGCTCAACGGCAGCCACACGGCCATGGCGCTCATGGGCGCCATCACCGGTCGGCCCTTCATTGCCAGCTGCATTGGCGTGTCGCACATCCAGGCCTTTGTGCACCGCCTGATGGGCCAAGAAGTTGCCCCGCACCTGAGCCGAACCGACTGGCGCGAGTACCGCGACGCTCTGATCGCGCGCTTTGGCAACCCCTATCTGAAGCACAGCGTGCACCAAATCGCCACCGACAGCTCGCAAAAGATTCCACAGCGCTGGCCGCCCTCGGTGCTGGGCCAGATCGAGTGCGGTGCAGGGTTTGAACACCATGCACTGGCTGCGGCGGTGTTCGTGCGCTACACCCTGGCCGAGGACGAAAACGGTCAGGCCTACACCCTGAACGACCCACAAGCCACGAGCCTCATGGCCTTGGGCGCCGCCCAACGCACCGAGCCCGAAGCCTGTGTGCGGGCGCTGCTGTCCCGCGAAGACCTGTGGGGCAAGCGCTTGCCTGCCCACGCCGCATGGATCGCCCGCGTGGTGCATTGGCACCAACAGATTTTGCAAGGCGGTGTGGACGCCACGGTGCAAGCCCTTGTGCAAGAGAAGTCCTGAGCCATGAAAATCACCGCCGCCCGCGTCATCGTCTGCAGCCCCGGCCGCAACTTTGTCACCCTCAAGATCGAGACCGACCAGGGCGTCACCGGCATCGGCGACGCCACACTGAATGGGCGTGAGCTGGCGGTGGTCAGCTACCTCGAAGACCATGTCATCCCTTGCCTGATCGGGCGCGACCCGCAGCAGATCGAAGACATCTGGCAATACCTGTACAAAGGCGCTTACTGGCGGCGCGGCCCCGTGACCATGACCGCCATTGCCGCGGTGGACACGGCGCTGTGGGACATCAAGGCCAAGATGGCGGGCATGCCGCTGTACCAGTTGCTCGGCGGGCGCAGCCGCACGGGCGTCATGGTCTACGGCCACGCCAACGGCCGCGACACCGCCGAGACGGTCGACGAGGTTTTGCGACACAAGGAAGAAGGCTACATGGCCATCCGCGCCCAAAGCGGCGTGCCGGGCCTGAACAAGGTCTATGGCGTGAATGGTGCGAACAGTGCCAACCGCATGTACGAACCCGCCGACGGCACCTTGCCCAGCGAGCACGACTGGAGCACCGAAAAGTATTTGCGCCACACCCCCGGCCTGTTTGAAGCCGTGCGCGAAGCCGTGGGGCCTGACATCCATTTGCTGCACGACGTGCACCACCGCCTCACGCCCATCGAAGCGGGCCAGTTGGGCAAGGCGCTCGAGCCCATGCGCCTGTTCTGGATGGAGGACCCCACCCCCGCCGAAAACCAGGACGCCTTCCAGTGGATACGCCACCACACCACCACGCCCATTGCGGTGGGCGAGATTTTCAACAGCATTTGGGACTGCAAAACGCTGATCGAAAAACAGCTGATCGACTACATCCGCACCACCGTGGTCCACGCGGGCGGCATCACGCACTTGCGGCGCATCGCCGACCTGGCGAGCCTCTACCAGGTGCGCACCGGCTGCCACGGCGCAACCGATTTGTCACCTGTGTGCATGGGCGCGGCCCTGCACTTTGACACCTGGGTGCCCAACTTTGGTGTGCAGGAATTCATGCCACACAGCGAAGAAATGCTGTCGGTTTTTCCTCACGACTACCGTTTTGAGCGCGGCCTGATGCACTGCGGCGAATCCCCCGGGCACGGGGTGGACATCGACGAGCAACTGGCCGCCAAGTACCCCTACCAAAGGGCCTACCTGCCAGTGAACCGGCTGCAGCACGATGGGACGCTTTGGAATTGGTGAGGTACTGGTGAATTAGATGAGCGGCTTTGCAGCGGTTGCAGACATTGAACGTCGCAAGCTGAACTGCAGCTTCAAGCCACAAAGAGTCATTCATACGGACGCATCCAAAAATATCTTTATCAGCCCAAAGGTTCGAGGGGATTTAGATTCACCCAAATCACAGAAGCCTGAATGCCATTGCCGCCACCATCGTTGGAGGAATTGCTGCCAATAACAATTTACCCGCGCTGACAACGCCCTCGTCAAACTTGCCTTTTAGAATCGCAACGCCAGCCGGGTTGGGGGCATTGGCTATCACGGTCAGGCCACCACCGGTCACGGCGCCCGCAACGATGGCCACCTTGAATTCATCACTCAAACCTGGAACCAGAGAAGCCAAATAGGTCAGTGCTGCATTGTCCGTGATGGCAGTCAGCACAGTGGCTCCATAAAACACTTCGTCGGCGCTCAGACCCATGAGCAGCGGCTGAAGCCACCATGACTGCTGGCCACCCAGAACAACCAGGCCTGCGAGGAAAAAGGCTACTAACAAGGCTTCCCGAAGTATCAGCCTATCTTGATGCACGGCATAGGCACTGGCGTACCCAATGAAAAACAGCAGCAAGCCCATGAACACCACCGGGTGGTGCGCGAAAAGTACTATGCCAAGCAAAAAAGCCAAGTGAATTGCCACCATGATGGGGGGGACAGCCATTCGAGCAACTGCGGGCTCCCCAAGGCCAAGCAGTTCCCGTCTCATTAAAAGTGTCAGCAGGACAGCATTGACAAGGACTGCAATTGCAGCCTTCCAGCCGAAGGTCTGGAGCATGAAACTCAGATCCCATTGCCACGTGGAAGCAACCATCAACACTGGCGGCGCAGCAAAAGGCGTCAAAGTTCCACCAATCGAAATATTGACGAACAGTACCCCCAAAGTGGCGTACTTCAATCGCTCGCTAACTCGCGCGGAGAACACAGAGTCGCGCAGCATGAGCGCTGCAAGCGTCATGGCTGCAGGCTCTGTGATTAAAGAGCCCAGCAATGGCACCACCGAAAGCAGGAGAAAGTAGTTGACCATCGCCGTAGGCAAAGGTGCTAGGCGTGCAATCTGCTGGACCAACACGCCGCAAGCTTGCAGGATCGGTCTTGTGCCTGCTACCACCATGATGGCAAAGACAAAGAGCGGCTCAGTGAAATTGCGCGAATCGAGGTATTCAAGGGTTTGCACCTTACCAGCCAAGGCAAACATGGCTATGGCCAGTACCATTGCCCATAAGCCAAAAACCACCTCGACTTCCCCAAGTAGGTGCCAGATGCCTGCATGACGCGGTTGTGCGTGTGCCAGGTGTTCAAAGTACTTGGTACTGAAGGTGTGAAGGACTGCCAGCGCGAAAATGCCAACTGCGATCCAAGGCAGGAGTGGGTGGTTCATCAATGGGTCTCCAACGGCTTAAGCCGTGCAGTGAGGCGGCCCGACCTTCACCCAACCTGATGCATGAACATACATGCACCACCCATTCAAATGCTATCACGCAAGAAGACTCTTAGTCCCTACCAATGATTTATGCACTTTCGTAATGACGGAATTTAAATGCCTGATGATCACCATATTTTGCTTCGCACAAAAGCAAACAGCACGTAACACGATGCCAATTTGCTATCTAAGAACTGCGACCCAGAGCCCTAGACAAAGTCGATGGGCTGGAATAACCAGTTCGCGTGGCAATTTGTTTCAATCCGATGCCTGTCTGAACCAATTGCCGGGCAATCGCTAACCTCAAGTTTTCTAAATACTTTCCTGGTGTCACATGCATCATGTCTTTGAAATTATTTGCAAATGATGTTCGCGACATGCCAGCCAAATTAGCCAAACCTTCCAAAGTCCAAGGATGCGCAGGCTTGGAATGCATCGCTACCAAACTTCTGGCAATTCGCGGGTCTGACAAGGCCTGAAACAGCCCAGAGGATTGTTGTGGTCGAGACGTCAGGTGACGCATCAAACTGACCAACAAAATATCCCCAGCTCTGTTGATGAAGAAGGGTTGTCCACAACGACTGGTCTGCATTTCACTCGCAATCAACGTCACGACTTGTAAAAGTGATGGATCAGCATCTTTCATAACGATTGAAATTGGCTGAGATATCTCTACCAAGAAGCTTTGTCCCATGGGCCCATCAAAAACAACATCAAAGCTCATCAGGCATTGCTGATCGACTCCAAGAAGCATCTCAAGCGTGAATGTTGTCGGGCAAACCAACAATGACAAGGCCTCTGGCTGAATACCCGAGAAGCTATCTGTTGCGTGTTCAGAAGTCCCCATCTTGATGATGTGCAACGAAAACCCGTTTGGCTTGGTTGTCAATGTGACTTTAGGACTAAGGCCTTCCAATAAGGCGGTGAGTCGATCTAGACGAGGAGCGTCCATTTTGTACGATTTGCAAATTTATATGTACATATTGTTGCACCAAGTGCAGCATACTGCAACGGACTCCAGCTTTTTACTCACCGAGTGAGGGTTCATGTTTTCAAAAATTGCAGCCATCACACTCCCCATCTTTACGTTGGTACTGGTCGGATTTCTTTACAGCCGACGGGTTAAGCCAGACCTTGGGGGTGCCAACAAACTGATCGTCGATATCGCACTTCCCGTGTTGATATTTATTTCTCTGTCTGCCAAATCGTTCGATCCGATAGCTGCCTTGTCATTCACTGGAGCATCCATCGTATTGATTTTTCTGAGCGGGTTGATCGCCTGGCCGTTGGCAAAATTCTCAGGTGCAACGTCGCAAGCGTTTTTGCCCTGTGCCATGTTCACCAATGTTGGCCCGATTGGCATCCCCTTGATCGCCTTAGCCTACGGACCAGAGGGAATGGCAACAGCTGTGGTTTTGCTGGTGATCTCCAACGTTTTGCATTTCACGCTTGGCGCAGGCGTCATGAGCGGCAAAGTGGACTGGCGAATGGTTTATGCCAACCCATTGGTTTGGGCGACGGTGCTGGGTGTGGCCAGTTCTCGAATGCAGTTGGTTTTACCTGATTGGGTACAAACGTCATGCACCATGATTGGTAGTGTGTTGGTTCCAATGATGCTGATGTCACTCGGGGCAAGACTTGCAAGCAGTCAAGTTGCAGATGCGTGGGTAGGTGTCCAGTCAAGCGTGTTGATTTTGGTCGTCAGACTCGCCGCAGTGTTTTTGGTCCTTTGGTTGATCCCCTTGCAAGGCCTAGAGCGCGGGGCTTTGATTTTGTTTGCCTGCTTGCCACCCGCAGTCTTTAATTTCATGCTCGCAGACAAATTTCAGGTGGCGCCTAACAAAGTGGCATCCACCGTCATCGTTGGGCATTTGTTGAGTTTGGCTTTCCTGCCACTCGGCATTTGGCTCGCTTTCGTTTAGTTTTCTTTATCCCTCAGTAAAAGGCATCAGACATGATCAAGTTCTATTTCCATCCCTCACCCAATCCTTTGAAGATTGCGTTGTACTTGGAAGAAACGGGCGAGCCCTATGAGCTCATTCCCGTGGACACGCGCAAAGGTGAACAGCATTCAGATGCCTTCAAGGTCATCAATCCCAATTCGAAAACACCAGCCATGCTGGACGACGATGTTCGCGTTTTCGACAGCAATGCCATGTTGCTTTATTTGGCTGAGAAGATCGGTAAGTTCGTCCCCGCAGACACCCCGAAGAACAAAGCTGAGATGTATTCATGGTTGATGTTTGTCGCCACGGGCATCGGCCCTTACTGCGGCCAAGCTGTTCACTTCAAACATTTCGCGCCAGAGCCCAAAGAATATGCCGTGAATCGCTATGACTTTGAAGCCTGGCGTCATTGGCTTCTGATCAATGACCACCTGGCAAATCAGCCTTACATGATGGGCAATGAGTACACCATTGTGGACATGTCGGTTTGGGGCTGGGCTCGCGTCGTACCCTTTGTTTTAGGCGCTGATGCTTGGGAAAAACTGCCGCATGTCAAACGATTGCTTGATGAAATCAACGCGCGACCAGCGGCTCAGCGTGCAGAAGCATTGAAAACCAAGTTTGCATTCAAGACCGAAATGGATGAAGACGCCCGTAAAAAGCTTTTCCCATCTAACGAGCGCCTCAAAGCCTCTGGAGTGTGACGCATGATTGAGTTTTATTACTGGACCACGCCAAACGGCCATAAGGTCACGATGTTCTTGGAAGAGTCAGGACTGGACTACGACATCACACCCATCAACATCAGCAAAGGCGAACAATTTGCGCCTGCTTTTTTGAAGATTGCACCCAACAATCGGATACCGGCAATTCTTGATCACGCACCAGCAGGTGGCGGCGAACCCATTGGCATTTTTGAATCGGGTGCCATTCTTTTGTACTTGGCAGACAAGACGAAAAAATTCATCCCTCAAGACTTACGTGGTCGAAATGAATGCCTGCAATGGTTGTTTTGGCAAATGGGTGGCTTGGGCCCCATGGCAGGTCAAAACCATCACTTTGTCCAATACGCACCAGAGCAACTGCCCTATGCCATCGATCGTTATGTCAAAGAGACGTCACGCTTGTATGGTGTGCTGAATAAACATCTGTCCGATGGCCGTGAATACATTTGCGGTGACTACTCCATTGCTGACATGGCTTCCTATCCATGGGTTGTCCCACACGAACGGCAGCGACAGGACATGAGCCAGTTTCCCTATCTAACGTCGTGGTTTGAACGGATTGGAAATCGTCCAGCAACCCAAAAGGCCTATGACATCGCCAAGTCAATCAATACAGCGCCGACGGTGGACCAAAATGCAAAGTCCATTTTGTTTGGTCAAGATGCAAAGACTGTCGTTTGATACCCACCTAGGAAAGTTGCATGTCCATAAAAGCGGTTGTTTTTGATGCCTACGGGACCTTGTTTGATGTTTACTCCATCCAAGTATTGGCTGAAGAGCTTTACCCGAGCCATGGCGCTGACATTGCATTGAAGTGGCGCGATAAACAAATTGAGTACACAAGATTGATTACGCAGTCAGATCCACACAACGGATCCGGCAGTCAATACTTCCGCCCGTTTTGGGAACTGACGCGCTTGTCGTTGGAGTACACGTTAGACCGACTGAAACTGAACCGTGCATTCGGGCAGGTTGAAAAACTGATGCAGCAATATGCGCACCTGACTCCATTTTCTGAAAATCTGGCGGTCCTACAAACGATCAAAGCAAAAGGCCTCCCCACTGCCATCCTCTCCAACGGCAGTCTAGACATGCTGACTGCCGCAGTTAAGAGCGCCGGGATGGAAAATGTCTTAGACCATGTCATCTCAGTCGATCCGATACGCCTTTTCAAGACCTCGCCGGAAAGCTATGGACTTGTTCAAAAAAATATTCCTGTTAGCAAAGATGAAGTTCTGTTTGTATCCAGCAATGCTTGGGATGCATTGGGAGCTACTTGGTTTGGTTTCACAACGCACTGGGTCAATCGGCAGGGCTTGCCGTTTGAAGCTTTGACACCCCGCCCTCATTACTCAGGGCCGGATCTCAAGTCTGTCCTGCACTCGCTGAAGTTCATTGATTGATCATTGCCATGAAATTTCAACTGCTTTTAAGTTTCACACTACTCTGCACAGTGCCAAATGCACATGCGCAGCTGCTGGATGCAATTCGCGGTCACGCTCAGGACATTAGGGTGCGATTTGCTGATCATCAAAAGATTGAAGGTGAACTCATCAAACGTGGGCAGATTGACAAAACAGCAAAGGGTCAGGACTTGATACACAACAGCTCTGGTGAGTGGTCTGTTATCAAAGTAGGAAATCAATTATTTTTGCAATCCAGCGAGAACTTCAGATCCAGCCCAGGCCCCGACTACCATGTTTACATCAGCAGCAAGCCTGCGATCAAAGACAACGACGAATTTAGCACTCAGCAAATTGAAGTGAGCCGCCTGAAAAAGCCCAACGGTGCGGCTTTTTACCTCTTAACAACGCAAAACCCAGATGACTTGAGCAGTATGCTGATTTGGTGCAAGCAGTTCAAAGAGTACATTGGATCGGCTGACTTCAAACCTGCGAAATAGGCAAGTTATGCGGGGCGACAAGCCTTACGTCTGGCGGCATTATTTCTTTCTCTTCCTGGCCTGACTGGGTTTTTCGGCATGGGCATAAGCATCAAGCCCAGCTTCACGGTCCAGTGGCACCGTGGTTGCAATGGTGGTCTCTGTACGCGGTTGCAGATGTGGTGGGAAAAATGCCAACTTTTGATTTTTAGCGAGTTTATTTGTTCGCTCCAAATCCAAATCACGCTCGTTCACACCGCTGGGTGAAACACAAACACCGTTGACGATTTCCAAGTCAAACCACCATCTCTTGACCGAATTGCGCATGCCTGCGCCGATTTGATCGTCGTAATCAATGAGCGCTCTTCTGGCACTGGGCACCTTGATTGAAAGCTCAAGGAGTCGAGACGATTCAACAAGGTCTTCTCTGTTGTAGGGACAAGTTTTCATGCAACGCCCACAGGCCGAACCCTTCATGTTCGTTAAGCGGTACTTGCCACATTTCTCAACATCGGGTTTCCATATTTCGTAGCCGTTGAACATCACCTTGGGGCCAAAAGGTATGGCATTGCATGGGCACTCGCGTGCGCATTTCAGGCACATGTTGCAAACAGATTGCAATCCAAAATCAATGGGCTGATCAAACGCCAAGGGCAAGTCGGTGGTCAACAAAACGCTTTTTGAACGAGGCCCGATGAATGGATTTAAAACCAACTCACCAATGCGAGACAGTTCGCCGAGACCGGCCAACAAGGTGGCTGGAATGTGCAGTACATCCGATTCTGCGTTGGTGTGCGCTCGGGAAGAAAAACCCAGGCGACGTAAGTGTGCGCCCATGACACCCGCTATAAAAGCGCCACGCATGTAGCTGCGCATGGACTGCGCACCAGAAATCCAATCGTCCCCCGATGCGCCTTCCATGGTCTCAAAGCCTTGGTCAAGCAACATGACAATGCAGTGCTTGTGACTGGGCTCAATGGGTTTGCCATGCTGTGCTTCATGCGAATAAAACATCCAGGGCTCTGCTTCACAAATGCCGACCAAATCAGCGCCCAAAAAATACGCCAAGGCTTTGATGGACTCTGCATTTTTTTGGGCATCCGACAACGCCCCACTTGTATCTGCAGGCACAAGCCGCTCGTATGTTCCCTGCAGTGGCACCATGTTGCGTATCAAGGGCGTCATCGCAAACGCCAGGGGATGTTTGATCGCAAAGCGCATGCGCTGCACCTTGGCTTTTTCACCTAAATCACCTGCCAATGCGCGCGTGAACAAATCGGCCCGTTTGCTGTTGCGAATAATCTCGTCGCGCAGAATCAGCGTGGTGGGCTCTGGCACCCGTTTCAATGATTCCATGGGGTATCGCCCCAAATGCAGAGGACGCAGTTCGGCTTCCGATTCAGCCCAACCCGGGCGAGTTCCCTGCTTGCCCATGTAAGCGTCGGAGTCTGGCCAATCCAAGGAGGCATCAGTCGCGATGGGGAGATCGATCGCTAAAGGCAAATCGGTGCTGACAGCGGCTATTGCAAAGCCACGCTGCAGAAAAGGCATCTTGAGAACGCCACCCTCAGAACGAGCAATACCAGCGCGTTGTGCCAATGCTTCAAGGTTTAAATGCGTGTTGCCTGTGACATGGCCGCGGGCGTTGTAGCCCAAGGCTCGAAGATATCCGGCCAGCACAACAGCCACTTCCGTGGCGCGTGCATCGGTTCTGGCTTTGTTGCTGCCATGAATCCATGCCGCACCTGGCTCATTTGATTTGGGTTCACGGCTGAATTCAACGAGAAAAATCAAAGCATGGGTGTGTTTCTGGGGCGATTCAGGCGACCCATCCGAGGCATCAATGGCGCACACACCCGCCAGGGTTGCATCTAAAAAATAAGCGCACGCTTTGAGGTTTTTACTTCGAAGACTTAAATCATCTGGCAGCGGTGCACGGGCAATGGCGGTCTCGCCGTCCAGATACTTTTCAAATAAGGCTTGATAAGCGGACAAGGCCTCGTTGATCGAATTCGGACCCGCAGGATTTTTGTCCTTGGGTGATGCGGCTGGGTGTTCTGGCGCATGGGCATCACGCGCAAGCAATTCTGTGGGCAAATCGCCCATGTCAAAGTGTCGAGACCGATTTGAAAATAAACGTGTCATGAATCACCGATCTATCGAATGATCCATGCAGTTTTACACAGCCCCGGTGTATTCACCACGCGCAGGATAGTTTTTAGCCAAAGCAAAATCAATCGCGCCTAACAGATCCGCAAAATTGGGACGTGCAAACGGCATGGTTTGAACGGCGCCGTAATAGAGCGTGGTGTCTGGTCGCACAATGTAGACCGCTGGCTCCGAAAATAAGGCGGGCTCTTCAATGCCAATCGAAGTTAAGCCCCGTGAAGTGCTGATGTACAAACCCCATTGCCTTGCGACATTGAGCTCCAAACCATAGCCCATCCGCAGCCCAGGGGCGTTGATTTTGTCAGCCATTTGGTCTGTACGCTCTTTGGTGTCGCTAGACAAAGCGATCACTTTGACGCCGCGTTTTTCAAATTCGGGCACCAAGCGCGACAACTCCAACAGGTACTTCATGCAAATTGGGCAGTGAAGACCACGGTAAAAAACCAGCAATGTGAAATGATCCGCACCGTCAGCACTCAGATCAAAAGTGCCGTGATTCAAGGTTGGAACCGTGAGCGCTGGAGTTGCTTGGCGGGGGATGAGCATGGAAAACCTTGTAGGGGTCAATTGTGACTTTGTATTCTCACCCATCGAAAGCAACGATTAGGACGAAAAAATTTGCTTTAAGTACAAATATGATGATTCTTGAAGCTTTGTTTTTCAATACATTTGATCGAGACAGATGAGCCGTCCCGTGACCTGACAAGGCTCCACACTTTGAGAAGCTGAAGACCTCAACAAGCATTCACTATTTTCTGAGCTTCATGTCACAAATTCATTTCGCAACCAACGATCATGTTGGATTGAGCAGCTCGGTTGGGGTCCTTCAATGACCATGACTTTATGGCTGCGCTCAGCCTCATCCGCCATTGCCGTTCAAAACCCGCAACCATCTCCGCATCCACATCCATGAACCTCTTCGCCTTTTCGCTGAACGAGGGCTGACCGGCAGGTCCACCAAGCATGGCCTCGCCCAAGTGCCCTTGGCGCCAAAAAACGGGCGCTAATCCGCGACAATCAAGGCCATGACCTTGAACACCATGCATACCCAAAATTTTTCTCTCCTGTCTATCGCCCTCGCCATCGCCGTGGGCTCCCTGCTTCCTGGCACTGGCGCTGTTGCAGCTCCAGCCCACAAAGCCAAAACAAGCACGGCACCCAAAAGCACCGCCAAAGCCAAGGCAAGCAAACCCAAAGCTGCCAAAAAGGCGGCAACGTCGGCCAATGCCTTGCCCCCATTGGAGGCGCAAGTGGCCTTGGCCCCCAACCCACCGGCGCTGCCGGCCAAGGCCTGGCTGCTGATGGACTTTGACTCGGGCGAGGTGCTGGCTTCGGCCAACGCGGACGAGGCCCTGCCGCCAGCCTCGCTCACCAAGATGATGACCAGCTACATCGTCGAGCAGGCGCTTCGCTCGGGCAAGCTCAAGCAAAGCGATCTGGTCACCGTGAGTGAAAACGCTTGGTGCCGGGGCACCAGCGCCGAGTCGTGCATGTATCTGCCGCTGAACAGCCAAGCCACGGTGATCGACCTCTTGCGCGGCATCATCATCCAGTCGGGCAACGACGCGTCCAAGGCAATTGCCGAACACATGGCCGGATCCGAAGCGGGTTTTGCCAAGCTCATGAACGCCGAAGCCCAGCGCTTGGGCATGACGCACACGACCTTCGTGAACCCCACCGGCCTGCCTGATCCAGCGCACAAGTCGTCTGCAAGGGATCTGGCCATTTTGGCGCGCGCCATCATCCGCGACGGCGCTGAGTATTACCCGCTCTACGCCGAGCGTGACTTCAAATACAACGGCATCAAACAGGGCAACCGCAACGCCCTGCTCTACACCGACCCCACCGTGGATGGCCTCAAAACCGGCCATACGGCAGAGGCTGGCTATTGTCTGGTGACGTCATCCAAGCGCAATGACACACGCCTGATCTCGGTCATTCTCAACACGCACAGCGCCCAGGCACGGGCCGACCAGACCCGCACGCTGCTCGGCTGGGGTTTTGGCAGCTTCGAAAAGGTCACCCCATTTGCGGTCAACGCGGTGGTTGAGACGGCCAAGGTCAGCTTTGGCCAAGCCGACACCGTGGCCGCGGGTCTGGGCACGCCATGGATGCTGACGGTTCCACGCGGCACGGCAGTGCAAACCGCGGTGCAGCTCAAGCCCGGGCTGGAAGCCCCCATCGCCAAGGGCGCAGTGATCGGCAAGGTGGTGGCGACATCGAATGGCAAACCCGTAGGCGAAGCCCCGCTGGTAGCGCAGGCCGACGTGGAACGCTCAGGATGGTTGCTGTTGGCCTGGCAGCATGTGCGCAAGTGGATCGGCCAATAAACCGACCCAACAAGTGGGTCGAGGTACCGCACACTGAGGGCGGCCTGCCATGCGCGCTGCCCGCTTAAAGCATCCGCGCCAACGCCGCCTGCAAATGCTCGGATGGCAAACGCTTGAAGCCAGAGCGGGCAAAGCGCTGCAAGCGTCCTTGCATGAAAGCCACCAGCAATGAGGCAGTGACTTGCACATCGGCGGTGGGTGTTGCCGATTCCATGCCCTTGAGCGATTGGCGCAGCTGCGCTTCGATCTTGTCAAACAGCAAGTTGATGCGCTCTTGCAAGCGCTCATGCTCGAGCACCAGCGCATCCCCAATCATCACGCGGCTCATGCCGGGGTTTTTTTCGGCGAACTGAAACAGCAAGGCCACGATGCGGGCCGCTTGTTGGGGGCCGGGGGGTTCGCGGTCGGTGACCTGCCGAATCAAACCGATGACGGACTGGTCAACAAAATCAATCAGCCCTTCGAACATCTGGGCTTTGCTGGCGAAGTGGCGGTACAAAGCCGCCTCGCTCACGCCAATTTTGGCGGCCAGGCTGGCAGTGGTGACACGCTCTGCACCCGGCTGCTCCAGCATGTTGGCCACGGTTTGCAAAATTTGCAAACGCCGTTCACCCGGGCGGGGCCGCTTGCGTGCAGGCGACCCATCACCGTCTGAAAATCGCTCGCTTGCTTGTTCTTGGTCTGACATGTCGCCCCTTATTTAAGCTGGTGACTGCTGCAATGTTCAGCGGCTGCGGATCATGGTGCCAAAGGCTTGCTCGGACAAGACCTCCAGCAGCATGGCGTGGGGCACGCGGCCGTCGATGATGTGCACCGCGTTCACACCGCTCTTGGCGGCGTCCAGCGCCCCTGCAATCTTGGGAATCATGCCGCCGCTGATGGTGCCGTCGGCACACAACTCGTCAATGCGACTGGGGGTCAGTTCGGTGAGCAAGTTGCCTTCTTTGTCGAGCACGCCGCGGATGTTGGTGAGCATGAGCAGTTTTTCGGCTTGCAACACCGTGGCCAGTTTGGCGGCCACCACGTCGGCATTGATGTTGTAGCTTTCGTTGTGGATGCCAAAGCCGATGGGGCTGACCACGGGAATGAACGCATCGTCTTGCAAGCACATCAAGATGGACGGGTCAATGCTCTCGATCTCGCCCACCTGCCCTACGTCGTGTTCTTTGCTCGGGTCCTGGCTGTCGACCAAGCGCAGTTTTTTGGCGCGGATCAGGCCACCGTCGCGCCCGGTCAGGCCTACGGCTTTGCCACCTGCACGGTTGATCATGCCAACGATGTCTTGCTGCACTTCGCCGCCCAGCACCCACTCGACCACTTCCATGGTCTCGGCGTCGGTCACGCGCATGCCCTGAATGAACTCGCCGGTCTTGCCCAAACGCTTCAAGGCCGTTTCGATCTGAGGGCCGCCGCCGTGCACCACCACCGGGTTCATGCCCACCAGCTTGAGCAGCACCACGTCTTCGGCAAACGCCTGCTGCAGCGCGGGGTCGGTCATGGCGTTGCCGCCGTATTTGATGACCAACGTTTTGCCGTGGTATTTGCGGATGTAGGGCATGGCCTGCGCCAGGATCTGGGCCTGGTCATGCGGTGCAACGGTGGGGGCGGCGGTGTTGTCGGTCATGGTGCGAAGCAGGGTTTTCAAAAAGGGGTCAAAAGTTCAAAGGATTGTGCCGCAAGCCCAAGGCGCATCACAGGATCTCGGCGAGCATGCGGTTGACGCCTTGTTGCCAGGGTGGCAGCACCAGGCCAAAGGCTTGTTGGAGCTTGTGGGTGTTCAAGCGCGAGTTCAAGGGGCGCTGGGCGGGCGTTGGAAATGCGGTGGTGGGCACAGGCGCGATCTCGGTCACTTTCAGGCCCAGCTCGGGTTGGAGGAGGCGCGCCTGTGCGATGACGTGGCTGGCGTAGCCGTGCCAACTGGTTTGACCCGAAGCCACCAGGTGGTATGTGCCGCCCAGACCTGGTTTGTGCACAGCGCTGCGGATGGCATGCGCTGTCACATCGGCGATCAGATCGGCACCGGTCGGTGCCCCATGCTGGTCATCGATGACGGTGAGGCGTTCGCGTTCAGCCGCTAGACGCAGCATGGTTTTCGCAAAGTTGCCGCCCCGCGCCGCATACACCCAGCTGGTGCGAAAAATCAGGTGTTGGCAGCCGCTGGCGGCAATGGCTTGCTCGCCTTCGAGTTTGGTCTGGCCGTACACACTCAATGGGCCGGTGGCGTCTCCCTCTTGCCAAGACTGATCGCCCAAGCCATTGAACACGTAGTCGGTCGAGTAATGCACCAACCAGGCGCCCACCTCGGCCGCGGCCTGGGCCAAAGCAGCGGGGGCCGTGGCGTTGAGGATGCGGGCCAACTCCGGCTCCGACTCGGCTTTGTCCACGGCGGTGTGGGCAGCGGCGTTGACGATCACGTCAGGGCGCCAGTCGCGCACCGTTTGCGCCAAGCGCTCAGGCTGGCTCAGGTCGCCACAAAAATCGGTGCTGTGCCGGTCCAGCGCCAATACCTTGCCCAAAGGGGCCAGGCTGCGTTGCAATTCCCAACCGACCTGGCCGTTTTTGCCCAACAGCAAGATCTTCATGTCTGGCGCCCTGTGTAGTTCTTGTTCACCCACTCACGGTAGGCCCCGCTTTGCACGTGCTGCACCCACTCGGGGTTGGCCAGGTACCACTCGACGGTTTTGCGGATGCCGGTCTCAAAGGTTTCGGCGGGCTTCCAGCCCAACTCGGCTTCGAGCTTGCGGGCATCGATGGCGTAGCGGCGGTCGTGGCCCGGCCGGTCGGTGACGTAGGTGATCTGCTGGGCGTAACTGCCACTGGCTTTGGGGCGCATTTCATCGAGCAGTTGGCAGATGGTCTGCACGATCTCGATGTTGGGTTTTTCGTTCCAGCCGCCCACGTTGTAGACCTCGCCCAAGCGGCCGGCTTCGAGCACTCGGCGAATGGCGCTACAGTGGTCCTTGACGTAGAGCCAGTCGCGAATCTGCATGCCGTCGCCGTAAACGGGCAGGGGTTTGCCCGCCAGCGCGTTGACGATCATCAGCGGGATGAGCTTTTCGGGAAAGTGGTACGGGCCGTAGTTGTTGCTGCAGTTGGTGGTGAGCACCGGCAGGCCGTAGGTGTGGTGCCAAGCACGCACCAAATGGTCACTCGCCGCTTTGCTTGCGCTGTAAGGGCTGTTGGGCTCATAACGGTGCGCTTCGGAGAAGGCCGGATCGTCTTTGGCCAAGGAGCCGTACACCTCGTCGGTGGAGACATGCAAAAACCGAAATGGGTTGTGGCTGGGAGCGCGCCCCTGCTCGCGAATGCCTGCATCCGCCAACCCACGCCAATACCCCCGCACCGCCTCCAGCAGCCTGAAGGTCCCAACGATGTTGGTTTCGATGAATTCACCCGGGCCGTGAATCGATCGGTCCACATGGCTTTCAGCGGCGAAGTTGACCACCGCGCGGGGTTGGTGTTCGGCCAGCAAGCGGCTGACCAAGGTACTGTCGCCAATGTCGCCCTGCACCAGCTGGTGGCGTGCATCCCCTTCCAGGCTGGCCAGGGTCTCCGGGTTGCCCGCATAGGTGAGTTTGTCGAGGTTGATGATCGGCTCGTCGCTGGTGGCAAGCCAGTCGAGTACGAAATTGGCGCCGATGAAGCCGGCGCCGCCGGTGACGAGAATGGTCATGAGGATGCGAATCTGGTGGGTGTCGCGGGGCGCGGCACCGCTGTCTCGCGATTTTAGAAGCATTGCGCTGGAACGCAGGTTAAAGTGGCACCTTGTTCAGGAAGTGCACCATGGCCAAATCAAACGACACCACGCGCAACAAAAACAGCACCACCTCGCCACAAGACAGCACCACGCCACCCGCCCAGCACATTTGGCTGGCCGGCTTGGGGGCCATGGCCAAAGCCCAGGAACAAGGCAGCAAAGCCATCGAGGCCTTGGTGAACGACGGCTTGGCCTTCCAGCGCAAAAGCCAAGCCGAAGCCCAGCAACGCCTGCAAGAGGCCACCGAACGCCTGAGCCACATGGCCAGCGACTTTGGCCAACAAGCCTCAGGCCGGGTCGACAAACTGGAGCATTTGTTCGAAGACCGCGTCGCCAAAGCCCTGCACCGCTTGGGCATGCCCACCTTGCTGGACATCCAGATGCTGAATGAGCGGGTCACGCAACTCGAAGCACAACTGTCGGTCTTATCCGGCACTGGCACGAAAAAAACAGCGACGCCATCGGGCAAAACCGTCAAGGCCCAGCGCAAAACAGCCAGCGCCACCCGGCCCGCCAAAAAATCCGCCTGACCGATCCCCGTCAACTTCTGACATGGCCAAAAAAGCCCCCCGCCGAACAGCCGAGCGCATTGCCGAGGTGACGCTGGAGCTGTTCAACCGGTTCGGTGAACCCAATGTGTCGACGACGCTGATTTCGGCCGAACTCAACATCAGCCCCGGCAACCTCTACTACCACTTTGCATCCAAGGACGCCTTGGTCAACCACTTGTTTGACCAATACGAACAGGCCATGCTGGGCTTGCTGGACGCCGCGCCCGATGTGCAGGACATCGAAGACACCTGGTTTTTTCTACACTCGCTGTTTGAACAGGTCTGGAACCACCGGTTTTTGTACCGCGACCTGAACAATCTGCTCTCAGGCAACCGGCACCTGGAAACCCACTTCCATGCGGTGCTGGAGCGCAAAACCCATGCCTTCAGGCTGATGCTGGAGTCCTTGTCCGCTGCCGGCCTGATGCGGATCGGCCCGGACAGCGTGCAAACCCTGTCGGCCAGCATGTCCGTCATGGTGACGTATTGGCTGAGCTATGAATATGTGCGCAACCCCCGGCAAGCCCTGGAGCCCGCCAGCGCCGGCCTGGCCCTGACCCGGGGTGCCCAGCACGTGCTGGCGTTGCTGACCCCGTACATGGCCAGCCAGGACTTGCAAGACCATCTGCAAAGTTTGACGGCGGCGTACAGCGCCAGCTGATGCTTTTTGGAGGCGCACACGTCACCCAGCGCGATGGGGGGCGTGCGGGGTCTGCCGAACCGATCAGGACCTTCAACCAAACCGCTGAGCGGCCAGGGCCAGCAGGCCGTCAAAGATCAGGTTGTCCACCAGCTCGAACTGCAAAGACATGCTGGGGGCCATCTTCCAGCCGGCGCCACCGGTCATGATGCACAGGGGCTCTTGCCCGGTGCGCTCACGCAGGTGCTGCACCATGCGCTCGCAAGCGCCTGCAATCGCGTAGGTGCCGCCGCTGGTCAGGGCATCGCTGGTGTTGGTGGGAAAGGGCGTCACCTCACCCGTGGGCACATGCAAACCGGCCGTACCGGATTCGAGCGCCCGCAGCATGATGCCGTGGCCGGGCAAGATCAAACCGCCCAAAAAACGGCCGCTGGCATCGATGGCCTCCACCGTCACGGCCGTGCCCACCATGACCACCACCAAAGGACGTGAGGGGCCAGCGCCCAGCATGCGGTGACGCGCACCGATCATGGCAACCCAACGGTCAGCACCCAAACGCGAGGGGTGGTCGTAGCCATTGGTCAGCCCCGCCTCTTGGGGACTGGGTACCACCCACTGCGGGACAAAATCCCAAATTTCCATTTGCTCTTGAACCCGGCGCTTGATCGCGTCTCCGGCCACCACACAGCCAAGCATCTGGTCGGGCTTGGTCAGCTGCGCCCAGGCACCCTCTGACAGGCGATCAATGTTTTCGAGGAATTCGGCACCGTGGGCGAGCAGTTGGCCCTGGGGGCTCGGTTGGTCATACAAGGCCCATTTCAGGCGCGTGTTGCCCACATCAATGGCTAAAAATGTCATCCGGTGATGATAATGAGTTTCAGGGGCTGTTTTGCGCTTGGCGATTCGCCGCTTGCGCTCCAAGGCCCGAGAGGGCCGGCACATCATAATCAGAGCCAGCATCCAAAGCGCCCTGATATGTTCACCCCCGAAACATCTGCAACGAGTTTGTCCCGTGCCATCCACCTCAGACAGGTCTCCTGTCAAGAGGTCATGCAGGCCACCCTGGCGCGCATCGAGCGGTTGAACCCTCAGTCCAACGCCATCGTCAGCCTGCAAGATCCCGAAAGTTTGATGACACAAGCGCGCGAGCGCGATGCGCAACTGGCCCGGGGCGAGTCCATGGGCTGGATGCATGGCATGCCCCAAGCCATCAAGGATTTGGCCCATGTCCAGGGCCTGCGCACCACTTTGGGCAGCCCGCTGATGAAAGACTTTGTAGCCAGTGAGGACGGTCTGATGGCCCGACGCATGAAAGCCGCAGGGGCCATCGTCATTGGCAAGACCAACACGCCCGAGTTTGGCTTGGGCTCACACACCTTCAACGAGGTCTTTGGCCCCACCCGCAACGCCTGGAACCCGGCCAAATCGGCCGGAGGCAGCAGTGGCGGCGCAGCCGTGGCGCTGGCCCAGCGCCTGCTGCCCGTGGCCGATGGTTCGGACTTCATGGGCAGCTTGCGCAACCCGGCTGGTTGGAACCATGTGTTTGGCATGCGCCCCTCCCACGGCCGTGTGCCCATGTCACCTGCACAAGATGTGTTCATGGCTCAGCTGGGCACAGAAGGCCCCATGGGCCGCCATGTGCGTGATATGGCCATGCTGCTGTCGGTGCAAGCCGGCGCAAACCCCGGTAACCCACTCAGTCTGAGCGATGACCCAGCACAGTTTGCTGGCGCACTGGACAGCAATCCCCAAGGCCAGCGCATCGGCTGGCTGGGCGACCTGCAAGGCTACTTGCCCATGGAGGGCGGCATTCTCGACATCTGTCAGACGGCCTTGAACAGCTTTGGGGCCATGGGTTGCACGGTCGACGAAGCCCGTTTGGGCATGGCGCCCGAACAGATCTGGCAGGCCTGGCTGGTTTGGCGGCAGGCTTTGATGGGACCACGCATCGCGCCTTTCTTGGTCAACCCGGCCAACCGTGCCCACATCAAGCCCGAAGCGCTGTGGGAGCATGACCACTCCCTGAACCTGACAGGCGCGCAACTGATGGCCGCCAGCGCCAGCCGCACGCGCTTTTACCTGAGCATGTTGGCTTTGTTTGAACAATTCGACGTGCTGGCCATCCCGGTGTCACAGGTCTGGCCCTTTGATGTGGGCCTGCGCTGGCCGTCCAGCGTGGCGGGGCGCCCCATGGACACTTACCACCGCTGGATGGAGGTGGTGATCTACGCCACCTTGGCAGGCTTGCCCTCGATCAGCGTGCCAGCCGGTTTTGGCGCCAACGGCCTGCCCATGGGCCTTGCCCTGATCGGCCAACCCCAAGGGGATTTGGCGCTGCTGAAGCTGGCCCACGCCTACGAGATGGCGAACCAGGACATGCTCAGCCAGCGGCCACCGGGGATTTGAATACAGGGCCCACGCAAGATACCCGCAGGCGTGGGCATGACAGCGCTGATCTCATGCCCCGTTCACCTCAGGCTTGGCCCATCCGGCTCCAGCCTGTGAGGTCCAGCGAAGCGAGCGCCATGATCTTGGCCGAATCCACCAACTCCTGGATGCCCACGTACTCGTCTGGCTGGTGTGCCAAATCCAGAATGCCGGGGCCGTAAGCGATGCAGTCTTGCAGTTTGCCCGTGCGCACAATGTGCTTTTGGTCGTAGGTGCCGGGACTGGCAATGTAGCTCGGTTCACGCCCCAGCACGCGGGCAATGGCGCGGGCTGTGGCGTCGACCACCGGCGCGTCTTTGGGCGTGGCGGTCGGCACAAAACTCATGATGTCGCGGATGCCGTAGTCAAAGCCCGGCCGGGTGCGCTTGAGTTCGTCGAGCATGTCGATGATTTCTTGCTTGACGGCTTCCAGGTTTTCTTCGGCAATGAAGCGCCGGTCGAGCACCGTGCGACAACTGTGCGCCACCACCGGCGCAGGCGTTTGCGCCGTGGGCCAGCCGCGTTCGTCGTTGGCATAGTGCTGCTCGACCTGGCCGCCATGGATGCTGTTGATGTTGAGCGTGCTCACCCTGGCGCCAGGCGGCTCCACCGGCTCGGCCGTTTTTCGGGCTTGCAGGCGTGGCTGCAACTGGGACTCCAGCAAATGGATGAAGGCACTCATGTGGTTGATGGCGCTGTCGCCCAGAAACGGCATAGAGCCATGCGCGATGCGGCCCCGGGTTTCCACCTCGCCCCACCACACGCCCCGGTGGCCCAGGCAGATGCGGTCCACCCCCAAAGGCTCGGGGATGATCACGTGGTGCACCCGGGGCTTGCTGAAGTAGCCACGCTCGGCCAGATAACCCACGCCGGCAAAACCGCCGGACTCTTCATCCACCGTACCGCTGATCTCCAAAGCGCCCGGAATGGGCAAGCCCGACTCGATCAAGGCTTCACAAGCGATGATGCTCGACGCCAGGCCGCCCTTCATGTCACAGGAACCACGGCCATACACCCGGCCGTTGACCACTTGGCCGCCAAAGGGCTCGTAAGTCCAGCCCGAACCGGCCTCGACCACGTCGATGTGGCTGTTGAAATGCACGCACTCGCCCGTCGAGCCACCTTGCCAGCGGGCCACCACATTGGTGCGGGGGTGGCTGTCGCTGTCGCCAGGGGCGCCAATGGCACGCACGTATTCGACCGCAAAGCCTTTTTTAGCCAGGCGTTCGCCGATGAAATGCGCGCAGGCCTCGTAGGCATCGCCTGGCGGGTTGACGGTCGGGATGCGCACCAGCGCTTGCGTGAGGGCAGTCACCTCGTCACGCTTGGCCTCGATGCGCTCCAGGAGCTTGTGAACAGCAGAATTCATGGCTCCAGTCTATAGGTCGCCACCTGTGACGCGAAGTCACACAGGGCACAGGGCAGTCCCCGAGGGTCAGTTTTGCTGCCAAGGCAGGCCGCGAAAGCGCCATCCGCCCTTGTGGCCACGGTGCGCCTGCTCGTCGGGGTCCCCCTCAAAGCCTTCGAGGATGTTGTAGGCCTGCAGGCCCAGTTCTGAGGCACGCTGGGCAGCGGCAATCGATCGCACACCACTGCGGCAGAGCAGCACCAGCTTTTTGCCACCCGCACCCAAGGCCTGGACACCCGCGTCAAAACCGGGGTTCATTGCCATGCCGGGCCACTGTTTCCAAGCCAAGGCATGGGCTCCGGGCACAAAACCCACCCAGGCGCGCTCGGCATCGGTGCGCACATCCACCAGCTCGGCCTCACCCGATTGCACCCAGGCCCAGGCCAGTTGGGGGGACACATCGCCTGCATAACCGGCGGCGGGTTGAACGTCTTGAGCCAAAGGGGTCGAGGGTGCAGTCATGGGGGCATTCTGTCTGTGCAAGGGACTCGGAGCGGGTCCCTGATCGGGGTGGAATCATAGCTTTTTGCAAGCCCAACAAGGTGTCAGTGACAGGACAGGCCGCAGCGGCTAAGATGCGGGTTTTGGTTGACGTTTACGTCAACGTCAAAGCCATCCCCCATCCAACCCTGCGATCCGCCCGCTAACGGAGACCCCATGACCGACCTGTCCGCCGAATTCAAAGCCCTGGCCGAATACCGCCCGACGCACAAAGTGCGATTTGTCACCGCCGCTTCACTGTTTGATGGCCACGATGCGGCCATCAACATCATGCGCCGCATCTTGCAGAGCATGGGCGCCGAAGTGATCCACCTCGGCCACAACCGTTCGGTGGACGAAGTCGTCACCGCCGCCCTGCAAGAGGACGCGCAAGGCATTGCCATCAGCTCTTACCAGGGTGGGCACAACGAGTATTTCAGTTACATGGTGGACCTGCTCAAAGCCCGGGGCGGCGAGCACATCCAGGTCTTTGGCGGCGGCGGCGGTGTGATCGTGCCGGCCGAGATCCGCGCCTTGGCCGACAAAGGCGTGCGCATTTTCAGCCCCGAAGACGGCCAAAAAATGGGCCTGGCCGGGATGATCGGCGAGATGGTCATGCGCTGCGACCAGGACGTGAGCCCCTTGGCCCCCAAGACCGTGGACGCCATTCAGGGCCACGGGGAGATGAACTGGCGGGCCTTGGCTCAACTGATCACCGCCTTGGAAAACGACAAGGCGGACGCCGGCGTGGTCAAGGCGGTGCGGGAACAAGCCGCGCAAAAGAAAGTCCCCGTGCTGGGCATCACGGGCACCGGCGGTGCAGGCAAGTCCTCGCTCACCGATGAACTGATTCGCCGCCTGCGTCTGGACCAGGGCGACGCCCTGCGTGTGGCCGTGATTTCCATCGACCCCTCGCGCCGCAAAAGCGGTGGCGCCTTGTTGGGCGACCGCATCCGCATGAACGCGATCAGCCCCTGGTCGCAAGGCCCGCGCGTGTTCATGCGCTCGCTGGCCACGCGGGACTTTGGCAGTGAAATCTCAGCCGCCCTGCCCGACGTGGTGGCTGCGTGCAAGGTGGCAGGCTTTGATGTGATCGTGGTCGAGACCTCGGGCATTGGCCAGGGCGACGCGGCCATCGTGCCGCATGTGGATGTGCCCATGTACGTGATGACGCCCGAGTTTGGCGCGGCCAGCCAGCTCGAGAAAATCGACATGCTGGACTTTGCCGAGTTTGTGGCCATCAACAAGTTCGACCGCAAAGGGGCCAGTGACGCCCTGCGTGACGTGGCCAAGCAAGTTCAGCGCAACAAAGAAGCTTGGACCATCCCCACCGAGCAGATGCCGGTGTTCGGCACCATGGCCGCGCGCTTCAACGACGATGGCGTGACAGCGCTGTACCAAGCCCTCAAGGCCCGTTTGGCCGAGCTGGGCATGAAAACCACCGAAGGCCGTTTGCCTGTGGTCAGCGTGCGCTACAGCACCCACCAGAACCCCGTGGTGCCTTCAGCACGTACGCGCTATTTGGCTGAAATCAGCGACACCGTGCGCGGCTACAAAAAACGTGCCATTGACCAGTCGCGCCTGGCCCGCGAAATCCAGCAACTGCGCGCCGCCGCCCGCATGCTTGAAGTGGGCAAATCCGGTCGCGCCAAGGCCGCCGAAGCGGCGATGGACCTGGCCGTGGCGCGGGAAGAAACCCAAGACCCCCACGCCCGCAAACTGTTGGCCCAGTGGCCCGACATGCAAAAAGCCTATGCGGGCGACGAGTACGTGGTGAAGATCCGCGACAAGGAAATCCGCACCGCGCTCACCACCAAGTCGCTGTCTGGCACCACCATCCGCAAGGTGGCACTGCCCCAATACGAAGACGACGGCGAAGTGCTCAAGTGGTTGATGCTGGACAACGTGCCCGGCAGCTACCCCTACACCGCAGGCACCTTTGCCTTCAAGCGCGAGGGCGAAGACCCCACCCGCATGTTCGCCGGTGAAGGCGACCCCTTCCGCACCAACCGCCGGTTCAAACTGGTGAGCGAAGGCCTGCCGGCCAAGCGCCTGTCCACCGCATTCGACTCGGTCACGCTGTACGGCAACGATCCCGACCTGCGTCCGGACATCTACGGCAAGATCGGCAACTCCGGTGTGAACGTGGCCACGCTCGACGACATGAAGGTGCTGTACTCGGGCTTTGACCTGTGCAACCCCACCACCAGCGTGTCGATGACGATCAACGGCCCCGCGCCCTCGATCCTGGCCATGTTCATGAACACGGCCATCGACCAGAACCTCGACAAGTTCAAGGCCGACAACGGCCGCGAGCCCACCGAAACCGAAGCCGCCAAGATCCGTGAATGGGTGCTGGCCAATGTGCGCGGCACGGTGCAGGCCGACATCCTGAAAGAAGACCAAGGCCAGAACACCTGCATCTTCTCGACCGAGTTTTCGCTCAAAGTGATGGGCGACATCGCGCAGTATTTTGTGCACCACGACGTGCGCAACTTCTACTCGGTGTCCATCTCGGGTTACCACATCGCCGAAGCCGGCGCCAACCCGATCAGCCAACTGGCCTTCACGCTGAGCAACGGCTTCACCTTTGTGGAAGCGTATCTCGCGCGTGGCATGCACATCGACGACTTCGCGCCCAATCTGAGCTTTTTCTTCAGCAACGGCATGGACCCCGAGTACACCGTCATGGGCCGTGTGGCGCGCCGCATCTGGGCCGTGGCCATGAAAGAAAAATACGGTGCGAATGAGCGCAGCCAAAAACTCAAGTACCACATCCAGACTTCGGGCCGCTCGCTGCACGCGCAAGAGATCCAGTTCAACGACATCCGCACCACGCTGCAAGCCTTGATCGCGATCTACGACAACTGCAACAGCTTGCACACCAACGCGTTTGACGAAGCCATCACCACGCCCACCGCAGACTCGGTGCGCCGCGCCATGGCGATTCAGCTGATCATCAACCGCGAGTGGGGCTTGGCCAAGAACGAGAACCCGAGCCAAGGCGCGTTCATCATCGACGAATTAACCGAATTGCTGGAAGAAGCCGTGCTGGCCGAGTTTGAAAAAATTGCCGAGCGCGGCGGTGTGTTGGGGGCCATGGAAACCGGCTACCAGCGCGGCAAGATCCAAGACGAGTCCATGCACTACGAGATGCTCAAGCACACCGGCGAGCTGCCCATCATCGGCGTCAACACCTTCCGCAACCCCAAGGGTGACGAAGTCATGGAGACGCTGGAACTGGCCCGATCGACCGAGGAAGAAAAGCAGTCGCAGCTCAAGCGCCTGAACGACTTCCACGCCTTGCACGCTGCCGAATCGCCCGCCATGCTCAAACGCCTGCAGCAAACCGTCATCGACAACGGCAATGTGTTCGAGGTGCTGATGGACGCGGTGCGTGTCTGCTCATTGGGGCAGATCACCAATGCCCTGTTTGAGGTGGGCGGTCAGTACCGGCGCAACATGTGATCTTGTGTTCAACGCGCTCTGATCCTGCAAGTGCCATGAACGCATTTGAAAAATCGACCTGCAATACATCGATGCACGCCGCATTGCCCTTTCTTGGCACAGTGTCACGGCGGGCCCATGCGCGGACCCAACGTCTTTTAATGGGTCTGGTCTGGAGTCTGTGCCTTACGGCAACAGCGCAAACAGGCCCACCGTCAGCGCCCATTCACCCAACAGCGCCCAGCATCGACAGCGAGCGCGCGCAAGTGTCATTTGGCACCGGGTTTTCCATTGGCAACGGCTTTGTTTTGACCGCACAACATGTTGTGAAGAATCTGCCTAAAGTTTTGGTGGGCTCGACCCTGACGGGCAAATGGATCAGTTCCGAAGTCATCAAGACTGATGCTGTGCTGGATCTGGCCCTCATCAAGACCACACTCGAACTCCCCGGACTGAGCCTGGCCAAGTCCGGCCAAATTCCAATGGGGCTTGAAATCACAGTGATTGGTTTTCCACAACCAAGAATTCAGGGGCTGACCCCCAAAATAACGCAGGGCATCATCAACGGCTATCCCAATCAGAAACAACAAACTGAGGACAGGGGATACTTTCAGATCAGTGCCGAAATTTCACAAGGCAACTCTGGGGGGCCCTTGCTGGGGCCGGACGGGACCGTCATCGGCATGGTCCAACGCAAACTCAACACTCAGCGTGTCTTGGACCGCACGCAAGAGTGGACGGTCAACGTGGGTTTTGCGTTGAGGTCGTCGCATATTTTGGGATTTCTGGAAGGCACAGCGGCCACCGTGCACATCAAACCACTTGAAATACACAACTTGCTGCGGCCATATCAGATCTATGAAAAAGTGAACCCTGGCATTGTCTCGATCATTGCAAGGCCGGAGCCAGCCAACAAATAAGGGCCCACACACCTCATCCAAGACGCAAACACCCTCTGGGTGCGATCACTCAGCCGCCAATCCCAAAAACTGGTTGAGCAAAGCAGCGGAAGCGAGCAGTTTGTAGGAGGCCAGTGCTTTATCAACCTCTGCATCGATCAAGTCTCTGCCTGAAAAATACAGCGTCTCTTGTGCGGTCAACAAATCCAGTAGCGTTCCGCGTCTATACGCATACTGCTCACGAATCATGCGCAGCGAATCCGCAGCAAGGCTGGCGGCCAGGCGACGAGATATCAGCAAGGGCTCTGCAGATTGAGTCTCCAGGATCAGTTGCTCAATTTGCCGCTTGTACTCCAACTCTGCCGCTTGCAACTCCTCTTGTGACTGCATCAGTTTCTGAACTGCCTGATCAATCCGCGCAGAGTCAGCACCGCCGGTATACAAAGCCTGCTTGGCAACCAAGGATATGGCCCTGTCCGTGCCAGGTGTGCCAGGAGCAACCCAATCGCGTCGGGTTGAACTCATCTCCAGGTTGATACTTGCAAATGACTTGGCGCGTGCATTTTTGGCATCGGCTTGGGCCACAGCCAGTGAAGCCTGAGCGAGTCTCACCTTCCAACCCAACTGGCCTGCCAAGCCCAAGTCCGACATCAAATCACCCGCCGCATTGATGTCAAACACCGGACTGTCAAAACGGACAGCCGCAATGTCGTTGCCAAAATACTCGCGGTAAGCTGCCTGCACAGAACCCAGATTTTTCCGGTAGGTGGTCACATTGGCGCTGGCCTCGGCCAATCTGGATTGCGCCCTCACCACATCGCTGAGTGTGCCCCCACCAATATCCTGCCTTTGCTGAACCAAATTGAGGATGGATCTGCGCGCGTCCTCATTTTTTTTGGCCAGTTCAAATTGCCTGAGCGTCCTCACCAGTTCGTGATAAGCCTGCACCGCCTTGAAAGCCACATCGGACTCGGATGAAAATTGCCGGTACAGGCTTTGTTGGTCTTTGGCATTGGCGGCATCGATCTGGCTGTTGGTGGCGCCAAAATCGTAAACCAGCTGCCGAACGGTCACATTGAAGCTGGCGTTGTTGTAGGCCCGTGCCGGAGTCCCAGTTATGGTGCTGGGGTCATTGTTGACCTTGCCATTGCTCAGTTGGGTGGAAACCTGTGGATACCATCCAGCCCGCGACTCCCTGACCGCAAACTGGTTGGCCCTGCGTGCTGAGCGAACTGCTTTGACATCAGGGTGCTGGAGTGCCGCATCCACAATCGTTCCACGAAAAACTTCCAGCTGCGCCTCACCCCAAGTGCGCCGAGCCTCTGACATGTAAGGCTGCATAAAAGCAATTTGAGACTCGCCCAAGCTCATGACCAAAGAGTTCACCTCTTGCGGCAATTGAACGAGCGGCGGCTGACTCTGAGCGCAAACACCGATGGCGTACAGAGAAATAGCACCAGCCATCCAGGCTGAAGTCATTGATTTCATGGTTCAGCGCTCCCTGAACGCATTTTCCTTGACCGCCACCAAAGGCTTTGACAAGTACTCCCAAATCGTTCTGTGGCCCGTGATGATGTCCACCTGTGCCTGCATGCCAGGCATCACCTCAAATTTGTTGCCCCGCACTTCCATGCTCGAAGAAGTCTCGATCCTGGCCACATAAAAACTTTCACCTTTTTCATTCGAGACGGAATCGGGCGCAATATGGACCACCTTGCCCACCAGCGAACCAAAAATCGAATAATCGTACGCCGTGAGCTTCACGTTCGCCAATTGCCCCACTTTGACAAAACCAATGTCGCTGGGCAACACATTGGCCTCCAGCACCAGTTGCTCATCCACAGGCACCACCTCAACAATCGGCTCACCGGGCTTGACCACACCGCCGACGGTGTTGACCATGACCCGGTTGACAATGCCCGAGACGGGTGAGCGCATTTCGGTTCGGCCTTTCTTGTCCTGCAAGCTGGGCAACACTTCTTTCAGCGAACGGTACTCGGCCAAGGTTTTGTTGGACTCAGCACGCGCATCCGACCGAAACTGCCGCACCGCGCTGTCTTTTCTTGCCAACGTCTCGCTCACGGCAGACTGCAAGCGCTTGATGGCCGATCGCGCCGTTTCTTCACGCCCTTCGGCATCGGCCAGCGTTCTCTCCAGGCGGACCAACTCCAGTTTGGGCTCCAGTCCCCTGGCGACCAGTCTGGACAATATGTCCCTTTCTTCGCGCCCCAGCTCCAGCATCTTGCTGGCCGTGACCAAGGCAATGCGGTTTTCTTGAAGCTCCTGGGTCTTTTGGTCAATTTGCGCCTGCAACATTTCCAACTGCGACTTCAATTGACCAGCGCGGGTTTCGAAAGCATTGCGCTCCAGATCCACAAACTCCTTGCCGGACTTCAACAACTGCGCGTCAAAAACGGGCAGATTACCCTCGCTTTCTGCGTTCAGTCGTGCAAGTCGCGCGGCCAAGGCATTGGCTTGCTGCAAGCGCGATTGGAGGTCCGAGTCAAACTGCGTTTCACTCAAAGACACCAGCAAAGTTCCCTCGGACACCCTTTGGCCAGCCTTGACATGGATGGCCGACACAATGCCCCCCTCCAAGTTCTGAATCAACTGAATTTTGCCGGAGGTGATCACCCTTCCCTGACTGCGGGCCACCGTCTCTACGCTGGCAAAATAAGCCCAAACCATCAACCCCAAGGTGATAGAAGCAATCACATACAGCAAATATGTCGACGCCTTCTTCACCTCGCCCAATTGACCGGCCTCGGCCACACTCAGCTGCTTTTGACCTGCATTGCCCCGCAAAGTAGCCAGCTTGTCTAACCAGCTCATGGTGTAGCCCCCTTTGCCGCCGCAGGGCCCAGCACCAAAGATTTGGGGCCATCGGCCACCACCTTGCCTTGGTCCACCACAATCACCCTGTCCACCAAATCGAGCAACGAAGACTTGTGCGTGATCACCACCAAAGTCGAAGCGGTCAAATGGCTCTTGAGCCGATCGATCAGCGCTTTTTCTGCATTCATGTCCATCGAACTGGTCGGCTCATCCATGATCAAAATAGGCGGCTTGCCCACCAACGCACGGGCAATGCTCACCGCTTGACGCTGCCCGCCCGATAAACCCTCGCCGCGCTCGGCCAACTTCAGGTTATAGCCATCGGGGTGAGGGGCAATGAAATCGTGCACTCCGGCAATTTGAGACGCCCACAACACATCCTCATTGCTCGGACGCAAACCTCCCAAGGCAATGTTGCTGCCCACCGTGCCCGAGATCAGCCACACATCCTGCAAAACAGTCCCGATGTTTCGGCGCAAATCCGCCTTGTCAAACTGCCTCAGGTCACAACCATCCACCAACACAGCCCCCTCGGTCGGCACCCGCAGGCCCTGCATCAATTTGGACACCGTGGTCTTGCCCGACCCCACACGCCCCAAAATCGCCACTTTTTCACCCGCTTTGATGGTGAAAGAAACCTTGTCCAAGCCCCCCGACTGCTGGCCGGGGTATTGAAAACTCACGTTTCGAAACTCGATGTCGCCCGCAATCTTCTCGCGTGGAATGAACGTGGTTTGAGGCGGGTGCTCGCGCGGCGACTCCATCAACTCTTTGAGCGCCTTGTAGCTCGAAAACGACTGGTTGATCCGGGTCACCAACTGCGCCAACTGCGACAGCGGCGCAATCGCCTTACCCGCCAGCATCGAACACGCCACAATCGCCCCGGTCCCGATGCTGCCATCATGAGCCAACACAACGCCATACGACACGATGGCAATGGTGGCGGCTTGCGAGCTAATAGTCGCCACGTTGCCGGCAAACTGCGACAGCATGCGTGTTCTCAGGCCAATCTGCGCTTGGTGCGCAATCGCCTTTTGCCAACGGTGGCGCATCTGTGCACCGGCACCAATGGCCTTCACAGTCTCCAAACCGTTCAAGGTCTCCACCAAGACACCATGTTTGTTTTGATCATCCTCAAAACTCGTCTGCACCAAACGCTTGAGCGCAGGCTGCACCACCAAACTGGCACCAATCATCACAGGGATGATGATCACCAACACCCAAAACAAAGGCCCGCCCACCATCGCAATCACCACCAAAAACAATATGGCGAACGGGATGTCGATCAAGGTGGTCAGGGTAGCCGATGTCAAAAAATCCCGAATCGACTCATACTCTTTGAGCACGCTGGCCATGGCACCCACCGACCCCTTGCGTGCAGCCAAATCGATGTCCAACACCTGCTCAAACAAACTGTCGGCAATGACCGCGTCGGCTCTGGCACCCGCCACATCCAAAAAGTAGCCCCGCACAGTCCGGATCACAAAATCACTGAACAACACAAAACACACCCCCACCACCAAAGCGGTCAGCGTGTCCATCGCGTTGTTGGGCATCACCCGGTCATAGACGATCATCGAAAAAATCGAGGCTGACAGGGCAAACACGTTCGTCAAAAGCGCCGCCAAAGCCACCTGCCAGTACATCGACCGCGCCGCCAACAAAGGCCCAAAAAACCAATGCCCCATGCGCCCTTTTGGCAAATGCGCCTGATCTTTTGGGGGCCTGAGAGGCGGTTGCACAGACATGCACAAGCCGGCACTCGCCGACATCAGCGCTGCCAAATCACAACGCTCCAAAGCGCCACTGCGAGCGGGCCACATCACCATGGGCTCATCCCACTCGTGCGAAGGCAACAAAGCCGCACACCCCCCCGAATGGAGCTTCACCAACACCGGCTGGACCGCTTGCGTCAGCAAATCCAAGGTGCAAGGCGCCCACTGCACCGACAAGCCCAAGCTCTGCAAGGTGTCGCCCACCAGGTCCCAAGTCCACCCCGCGTCCGGGTCGGAAACCCTGGCCCGCAAGGCCGCCTCGGACATCGGCTTGTCCAAGTGCGCCAACACCGCCAGCAGACAGGGCAAAAAGTAGTCCGGCGCGTCTTCCACCGCGGACGGAACCTCAGCGGTCTGCTGCATCATCTTGGAAAGAATGGAATCTGGAGAGTTCAAATCAGCACCCTTGCCAACTTTCATGATTTTATAGAAATTTCAGGTTGAAACCTCATAATTCGGCCATTACCTAGGTAATTTCCGAATTTAACCACAAAATCAACTAAGCGTCAATTTTATCTTTGTAAATTGGTGCAGCATCAATGTACTTCGATGGAGCGCCTGCAGCCACCCTGCCCATTTACAACCTGTGCCCAGGGATGCAGTGAAGAAGCAAACAGCGATTCGCATCGACTAACAACATTGTCAAATGCAGTGCTGGACTATAATTAAGTAACAAATTTAACAATTATGAGCACGTCAGCCTCACCAACGGGATGGAACACATCAGCTCACACGCTCTGGGGTCAAGGCAGCCAAAAAGCCGCCGTGGAAACGGTGCTTGCAGACATCAACAGGCACGGGCCGCAAAAACCGCCAGCGCTAGTTAAGCAGCTTTCGTATTACGCTTTTTTGATGGGCAACCCGGCTGCTGCAGCAGCTTTTCTTGAAGTTACATGTCCCTTCTACCCGGACGACACCGAGTTATTGCTTAATTTAGCGGTATGCCTCTCCCGCTCTGGCAAGCCAGCGCAAGCCATACCCCACCTGGAACGCCTTCGCACGATGGAATCAGGTTCTGTCGTGGTTTGGGACAGCATGACATCTTGCCTACATGCTTTAGGGCGCGACGATGAGGCCATTCAGGCTGGGACGCAAGCTCTTGTGCTGAAAGACCAGCAACCGCGCCCTCAAGCGCCGCAATGGCAGGCGCCCACCAACTTGGTAACCGTGCTTGAACAGGCCGATAAAAGGCGCCGGTTGGTTGCCTTTAGCCTCTGGGGTACCAACCCCCGTTATCTGCTGGGCGCCCTCGACAACGCTCTGGCTATGCCCCTGGTCTACCCCGGTTGGCAGGCGGTGTTCTTCGTTGATGAAAGCGTACCGCCAGATCTGCGGCACGCACTTGAGGAACTCGGGGCAGAAATTAGGCTGCAGCCTAATGGACAAAGTCAGCGCCAAAAGCTGGCATGGCGCTTCATGGTTGCCAATGACAGCGATGCAGGGCGGTTTTTGGTGCGAGACGTTGACTCGGTTGTCAACGAACGGGAAAGCGCTGCAGTCCAGGACTGGATCGAATCCGGGGCACTGTTTCACGTTATGCGGGACTGGTGGACACACACTGACCTGGTGCTTGCAGGCATGTGGGGCGGCGTGGCAGGGACACTTCCACAAATCTCGTCTCTTCTGGAAAACTATAAGCCCCCTCATCTTGAGACGCCTAATGTGGACCAGTGGTTCTTACGAGACATCCTTTGGCCCTGCCTGCGCCAAAGCGCAAAGGTACACGACCGTCTGTTTTCGCCGCCCGGGGCTCAGCCCTGGCCGCTACCCTCTCCCCCCGGTAATCTTCATGTGGGACAAGATGTCCATGCGGTGGGCCGCAACGCGCAGGCACAGCGACTAGCCCACTGGATCGCTCGACTACCTAGCCTTCAGGGGCAGACATCATCAAATACTGTGGCCACTTAGCCGCTCCTAGTTTTTACAGGTAAACAATGACAAAGCACCTTCCAAGCCAAACCATATCTGGGCAGTTGGCCATCAGATCAAAGAAGGCTGTTGCGGCCAAAGTGGATATCGCCACTCCCTCGTATGGCTCCCAATACTCTGGGGCTTATGTAACGTCCCTTTATAAGCTCCTCACCCATCAAGGTCTGCACAAGGTCAAATTTGCCTTTTCGTACATTGACTATGCGGACATCGTGGTAGCGCGTAACTATCTGATCTCTAATTTTTATTTCAACAAGCCCGACTGCACCCACATCCTCTTTTGGGACGACGACATGGGCTTCGAACCAGCCCTGATCGAAGCCATGCTGGCTGTTGACAAGGATTTGGTCGGCGCGCTTTACCCCAAGCGTGCAATCGACTTGAGCCGCCTACACGCCCAGCCCGATATAGCCTTCGCCAATGCCTACGCCCGATCATGTGAATTCATCGGGAACCTCCCCAAAGTGGGCGTCAAAGTGAGCGGGCTGCCCTTCGTGCAGGTAGAGCAATGTGGCACTGGCGTTATGCTGATTTCCCGGAGTTGTATCGACACGATGGTGAGCAAATGTCCTGAAATCGTGGATCAAAAGCGTTTTAAAAAGTTTGGCTTCGCCAACCGAATGAACTCTTTCATCACGCCTTTCAACAAGATAGAACTGGAGGACCGCGAACTCTCAGAAGACTTCTCCTTCTGTCACCGCTGGGTCAAGCAATGCAACGGCCAAATATTTGCCAGCGTAGACCACCCCATCGAGCATGTGGGCCAGGTGACCATCAAGACCCGATACACCGACAGAGACAGCGCATGAAGATTCTGATCGCCTCGCCCAGCTACGATGGTTTAGTACGTGTCGAATACATGAAATCGATCATGGCGATAACCAATTACTTTGAGAACGCCAATATCAAGTGGGAATTGTTGACCGAGTCATCGACGCTGCTGCATGTGATGCGCAGCGTGATGGCCAGCAAAGCCATGATGGATGAGGGCTACACACACCTGCTCTTCGTGGACACCGACATGGGGTTCCCCGTATCTGCAGTTCAGAAAATGATTGAAGCCGACAAAGACGTTATCGGCTGTGCATATCCCTATCGCAGCATACCCCTTCACGAGGAAATCCCGTCCGGGCCCAAGACATTCCGAGCGGCCATCTCCGAAGTAGTGCCCTATGCTGTTCGCCTGCGACCTGGCCAGAAAAAACTAGAGGTCAATAATGGCATTTGCGAGGTCGGCAGTCTCGGGACCGGTCTTCTTCTGATCAGCGTCGCAGCGCTGAATAAAATGGTTACGTCCGGTGCCACCAAGCCCTACGGATGCCACTTCCCATACAACCAGTGGCACAAGCACGGTACATACCATGGCTTCTTTGAGCACCTTATCGTTGACGGGCAGTACATCGGCGAAGACTACTCCTTTTGCAAGCGATGGGTCGAAGAGTGCAACGGGACAATTTATGCAGTGATCGACCAAGAAATTTTCCACGTCGGCCAACTGCCTGTCATTGGCAGGTACATAGACCGCATCAAGGCGGGTAAGGTGTAAAAGGTGAAAGCGGTTTACATCAACCTGGCTTCAGCCATTGAACGAAGGGAAGCGATCGAAAAGTCTTTTGATGATACCGGCAAGTCGGGTTGGACTTTGCTTAGACAACCTGCAGTTAGAGTCTCCGACACCAACTACAAAGGACCGCGCCTTCGCCATACCGGCGCTGGCCGTACGCTATCCCCCGCCGAAGAGGGTTGCTACCTGAGCCATAGAGCCGTGATCGATCTCTATGCCGGCCGCGACGTCCCCTTACTGGTTCTTGAAGACGACGCACTGCTCACCTCTCACTCTTTCGAGATTATTGATGGTTTCCTGAACTCTAAAGAAGCAGACTCTTGGGATCTCATTTTTACCGATGTGATCGTCCCAAACGCCGACGGCATGGTGACGTTGTTCAAGCTCAAAAAGTCTTTAGCTGAAAGATCTCTTAGGGTGATCGACTTAGCGACCCTCCCGTTTGCAGGAGCCACCGCCTATGTAGTGAATCCAGGGATCGCCAGCAAATTGGTGGAATGGCTGAGAGAACCTGTCTTGGAGTCGATGCCCTATGACATGGCGATTCGAAAGCTCATTTATGAACGACGTCTGAGAGCCTGTGTACTCTTCCCCTTCCCGACGTCCGTGAACGCCTATGCAAACCAGTCTCAAATTCAAGATGTGAACGTCTCTACGGCGGACCTCCTCTGGAATACATTTCGACAGATGGTCTGGGTTGGCGCTGATCCAAACTCTTTTCAGAAGACACTACAAACTATCGAAGAGATGTATGTTAATGAAGATGCAAGAGCACTGGGCATCATCCTTTCTGCGCTAGCTTCCGGATCCTACGTGCCAAAGTAGCATAAAAGTATTTCCTTGAGTTGGCCCCCTGAAACACAGTCTCGTCGGCATTTCTTAAACTAAAAAACAGGGATACGGCCGTGAATATGACTAAATTTTCAAAAAATAACCATTAAATTAACTTAAATGACACCCCAAAAAATTATATTATTTTAAAATATTCACACTCTCTCCCACTCAAGTAAATTTACACTGGAGCAATACATTTAACATTTAGACTCGTCCCCACTCCTTTGAGTCGATGAAGTGACCAGTCGAAATAATTGACAGGCAGAAAATCCTTAGCATCGTATCGTTCGATTTGAACAAATCCAGATTTAGTCAGCAACTGCGAGATTGATTGCATATTATGACCAGAGAAATGAACATTCTCCGCATATTCTTGACCCCCGTAAAGAGCAGGATGTATATCTTGAAAAGAAACAATCTTGTCTACGTACAAATTTACTAACCTATCAAAATCAGGCATAGCGAGACGTAGAGTACCACCAGGTATCAATATCCGTTTGATTTCGCACAAGCAACTTCCAATCTGTTTGTGCGAAAGGTGTTCAGGGCCGTGACAAAAATAAATTTCAGAAGCTGACGCAGTAGAAAAAATACTCAGATCCTCAACCGACGCAATTATATCTGGAGAAACCTCAGCGCGGATGTCCACGCCGATGAAACCGGGTAGTCGCTTATCGCCACAGCATAAATGAAGTTTCAATGGGGAAGAAGGTAGGACCTGCTTGTCCAGCGCTTCTGAAAAATCTCTACGAGCAATCGACGTTTCATAACGAGGATTTGAAACCTCTACATCCTCTATCCTGCATGGGGGAAGGAATAAATAAGCTCCATTATACCTCTCATTGAAACTAGTTCTTGGATTATCATCATTGTGAAGGATGACACAATCCATGCAAGGGTTATAAACATAATATCCATGTGCATAAAGAGCCATAGCAAACAAATGTTCGCATCCCGCAATACCGAGTTGATAATCACATGCTGCAAGAAATTGCTGACTAGGCTGATGATTAAAAAATAGCCAAAAATCTTGAGAAACCTTCGGATTGGGATGAAGCTTTCCATCAATTTCGTGCCGGGAAATTGCGGCGACCGTTGATTTGGATGATACTTTATACAAGAGGGCATCCAGAGTATCATCAAGGAAAATATCTGTATTGGAGACCGCCACGTGAGAAAATAAATGCCTATCCTTACCGAAGGCGATTTTTAGTATATCCTTATAGGTAGAGCGCTTATCTGTGCGGATAATATTTATTTTTGAATGCTGATTATTTATCTCAACACCCTCAACAATGATCGTAATCCTACCAATAAAATCATGCTGCAAATTATGTTTTATACACTCACACATTCTCTTAAAAAGATCAGGATTCCGAGCTTTATATAGCTGAACAACTAGGTGCAAACTAGGCCGGTTCTGTAATTCAGATGAGTGCATGACAAGTTTAGAGATTTGATGGAGCAAAGGTTGTTATAAAGACTCAAAGCCGACTAGTTTTTTTAGAAACTAGACGGGAGGAAGCCAAATGCACTGCCAAATTAATTTACCATAAACCAAACCGCAACAGAAATTTTGGACTATTTTTTAATTTTAAAGCCCGTTCAGCCCTTGCCTTGGGAGCCAAAGTTGAGTTAGATGTCTTGAGCGATTTGACCGCCTTAAGCTTAGCCTTATCACCCAGTTTCTTGGCCAGCATCAGCACCATCTCAGGTTTAAGTTGCAAATGCAGCCGAACCCCTTGAACCTGCACCAGCAAACGGACTTGCTCGGCACCACTTTGCAGCTCCATCTGCTCTAGCACCCCAGGGCACAGAAACATCAAATGTGGCAACGGTTGTGTCAGCCATCGCAGCAGAATGCGCAATCACCTCCGGCAACACCCCGAAGCACCTGGCACATCAACTCCAAAGGCAGTGACATGGCCAGGGGCTCCTGGGCGCTACGCTCGAAAACCAACGCGGCAGCCGCCATTCCATTCACCCGCGGCACGAGGTGCACGCGGGTGAAGGACTGAAGCGCAACCTGGCCCTGTCGCGACGCGATCAGATCGTGTTGTGCTCAAACAAGGGCAGCAACCTGTTGACTTCTGCGCCCGCTGACGTCATGGCATTGGTCACATCGGTGGCCACGCCCTGCCCGTACACCGTCAGGGGAGACAGTAGTTGAGGCGTAGTTTCGACCGCTGCCACAAAGGCTTGAGCCACGTTGGTCTCGGTGGTCATCTCCACCCTCAAGGTACCCAGCAGGTCAACCACAGCCGCACTCGGTGTGCCGTTGTCGCTGACCACTTGGTTATTGAAGGTAAAGATCTGGTTGCCAGAAGCGTAGGTCTTGTTGAGATCGCCCAATGCAACAGCTTGACCAGCCTTCAGCACTTGGCTCAAATCCAGATCATCACCAGCACGAGCACTCAGGTCGTTGATCACGGCCTTCAAGTAAAGATTGCCGTTGCCTGCGTCCAGAGAACCCACCTTGAAGGTGTCACCACCGGTGCCGCCCGTCATAACCACCGTAGCAGCCACGCCGCTTGTGTGACCTGTCGTTGCAGCCACCAGCAAGTCGTTGCCGGCACCGCCGCTGAGCAAAGCCGTCTCACCATTCAGACCCTTATCGGCCACAAGCAAGTCATTGCCAGCCTCGCCAAAGATCCTGTCGTCGCCACCGCCGGTGCTGACCACGTCGTCGCCGTCACCCGCCAAAATGGTGTTGTCACCCCGGTTGCCGACAATCACGTTGGCCAGGGCGTTGCCCACCACCTTCATGTCCGCATTGCCGAGCAGCACGATGCTATTAACCTGTGCGTCCTGACCTGCCGGCATGTTTTGCCCTGGTGCCAGATCCACATAGCCCAACTCCAGCGTCAGCAAATTGGCGCCACGGTCCGCACCACCGATGGTGCTGCTGTTGCCCATGAACACCATGCCTTCCTTTTGCACCACATAAGTGGTGGGCGAGGTGATGGCGTTGTCGGCAATGTAGATCACATCGCCGCTGCTGGCCAAGGCCATGGCTTGGTCGATCGAGCCAAAGCCATCGGCACCCACCACCCACACACGCACTGGCTGAGACGGATCGTTGGACGCAAACACCAACTCTTGCAAACCGTTCACAGCCACAAAGGTGCCATTGAGGTTGACCTCCACATCGTTGCTGACGTTGGTCCTGAACATGCCATCGAGCTTTGCGATCAGGCTGTTGGCTGGCAGTGCCGAGAGCGTCGAATCAAACACCATCACCACCTCTGTGCTGTTCGCGTCGGCAGCCGCAGCAGTCAAACTCGCGTAGCCGTTGGTGGTCTTGCCCATCACTGAGGTGGTATTGGTTCCCACCAAGGCCACATCCACAGTACCTGACAGCGTCTCAAAGCGCAGACGCTCCACCCCTTGCAGGGTATCGGTCTGGCCTGCTACTGCCACTTCGAAGGTGTTGTCAGACTTGCGGGTCACCACATTGCCCAACGCTGCCAGCAAAGCATCCTGGCTGGCCAACGGATGGCTCGCTGGGATTGCACTGGTCACACCCAGCACAGCAGCGTTGTAGACCACGGTGTCAGAACGGCCATTGAAGTCGGCCGAATCCACGATCTCATCGTCGCCCCTTCCACTGCCGATCGCGATCGAGTTGGCGCTGCCCAAGAGTTCAGTGTCGATGTTCAGCGTCTGACCCACAGTGCTACCAATCTGGAGCACGCCGTTGCCCGTCACGCTAAACGCCGTACTGCCCACATTGATCTGCTCGGCCTGCACATAAGCCATGGCAAATTCACCAGTGGCCTTCGCGAAACTGAACACTGGAGTGCTGACAGACGTTGCAGACCGCACGAAGTCAGGCAAGGTCACATCACTGCTGCTGCGCCATGCGCCAATGAGCCAATCTGCTGCTGACCCGGTGCCAGCCACCGTCACGGTGTCATTACCAGCGCCGCCTACCAGATACTCCACTTCTCGGGTTGCATCGAACACTAAGCTGTTGACGTCGCTGTTGTCGCCGCTGCCGCCCAGCTTGCCTTCGGCAAACACACGGGTCTGGGTCACACCACTGGTCAACTCCGTCACATTCGAAACGTTACCCGGACGCAGCGGAGCAGTAATGGTGCCCGTAGTGGCCAAGTCGTTGCCCGCCAGATCCTGGACAGCCACTTCGTTCACCGTCACCATGCCCGAATCGGCGCCAGGGTTGGTGTAGCGCAGCTGCACACCCAAGCCCTTGGTCACCATCTGGCTCAGCGCAAGGATCACTGACTTTCCATCACCGTTAAGGCTTACCGATTCCACACCAATGGTGTAGCCAGCAGACGTCACAGTGAACGCGTTCTTGAGTGCGTCGTCATGGTTGGCCAGATGGAGCGCCTGGTTCAGGCGCAACTCAATCACCTGCCCCGTCACTTGACCACCACCCGAGACCACGTCCCTGAGTTGAGCCGTCCAACTCGGGTTGGTGCCACCCACTGCAGCCAATGTCGGCGCCACCTTGTCGATGGTGATCGCCTGCGTCTGCACCGTCTGGTTGCCCGCAACGTCGGTCGCGGTCAGCTCCAGGGTGTAGGCACCGTCTGCCAAAGTAGACAAGTTGCCGGTCACGTTGCCGCTGGCATTCACGCCATTGGTCGCCAAGGTGTGCACCACATCACCTGCTGCGTTCTTCACCACAGCAGTTGTGCTGGCGATGCCGGCTAAGGCATCACTGACCGTGTAGGCTTGGCTAAAGCCTGTGGCTTGCGCCAGGCTCAAAGCGGTGTCTGTCAGAGCCGGCAAGTTCAGCGTCGGGTTGGTCTTGTCAACCGTTACGGTCTGAGTCTGCACCGACTGATTGCCTGCATTGTCCGTGGTCGTCACTTCAACGGTGTACAAACCATCGGCAAGGCCAGAGAGGTTGCCAGCCACCTGACCATTCGTGGTGGTCAAGGTCGCACCGCTCATCACTGTGCTGCCCGACTTGACGACGGCCACCGTGTTGTCCACACCCGCCACGCCCACGTCCACGGCTGTGTAAGTCTGGGTGTAGCTGGTCGCCTCTGCGGCAGTCAGCTTATTATCGGCCAGCGCGGGCAGGGTCAAGGTCGCTGCAGTCGCATCGAATCGAACTGTCAGGTCCGAGCTCGTCACATTGTTGCCTGCAGCGTCAAGGTGCTTAGCCACCAGCGCATTGGCGCCAGGGGTTAGTGCCGTTGTCAGGGTCACATTCACTGTGCCTGCGGCCGCCTCCTCTGTCGTCAGCACCGCGCTGCCCAGCACCGCACCACCCTTGAGGACCTGGATCGTGTCGCCTGCTTCAGCCCGGCTGTTGTTGAACGTCACAGCAAAGGTCGACAAAGCAACATTGGTCAGGTTGTCCGTCGTGTCCGCACTGTCAGAGGTCAGGTCCAAAGCCACTGCCGTGCTGATCAAGGTGTCTACAACCTGGTCAACCTGGGTTGCGTTGGCCACCGTCAACGACATCACGCCATCAAAGCCCGGCGTTGGCGTCACCGCCATGGTGAACACTTTGCCTTCTTCACCTGACACCGTGCTTGGTACCAAGGCACCCTTCGTACCGTTGACCACAGTCACATCAGCATCAGTGAAGTTGGTCACCGGTGTTGCAAATGTGAAGGTGTACACCACTGCACCGCCAGCAATGCTGGCCACATTGGACTCATCTTCAGTGATGGAGACCACCACTGGGAAGACCAGCGCACCGGCTGCGCCTGTGAAGGCCACCAAGCTGTCGTACTCTGCTTTGCTGACCACGTCCGTGGTGATGAAGCTGTCGACGCCCATGGTGCGCATCAAGCCCAAATCAGCACCTTTTGCCAACAGAGCAGCAGCCGAAGCGTTGATCACCACCGTATCCGAGCCATAGAACGTCAAGTTCTTGGCCAAGGCAGCAGAAGCGTCTGTCAAGCTCACATCCAGTGAGCCCGCTTTGACCAACACCGAGCCGTTAGGCGCTGCTGTAATCGCCGCTGCCGTGCTGGCAAACGCATCCAAGATCACGAAGTTCTGGATCAGCGCTCCGTTGGTCGCTTCCAATGCCACAAACTCAACACCAGTCAGCGTGTCAGAGCCCGTGAGCGGTGTGCTCACCGTCAATGTGCCCGACTGGCGTGCAAACACCGCATCTGTAGCGACTGTTCCGCTGATCACCGCTGTGTCGTTGCCTGCACCACCGTTCAGGGTGTCGTTGCCTGCAGCACCGATCAAGGTGTCGTCGCCCGCACCACCACTCAAGCTGTCGTTGCCGCCCGCCACGTCGTACAACACGTCAGCGCCTGCCGTGCCGGTCAGGCTGCTGGCATCTGCTGCGCCTGTGTCCACGCCCAGTTGCGTGTAATTGGCACCCAACACCAAGCCAAGGCGGCTGGCGTCATAAGAACCCTCAACGCCGCTGATCGTCGCAGCCTGGCCCCATGGCGCTGGGCCATTCAGGGTTGCACTGACATCCACACCAGTGCCGGTGACGTTGTTAATGTGGGTGTAGTTGTAAATGCCCACCGCACTCTTGCCAAATGCGCCAGTCATCTCCACATTGCTCAACACCACCGTGCCTGCAGCCATTGGCGCAGCGTAAGCCGCCGTCGAGCCTTGCAACAACACACCGTAGTGTGATGCCGCCGCCGTGGCTGTCGTGACACCCAAATCACCCGCAATCTTGACATCCGTGATCGTCGCATTGCCGTCAAAGCCCCAGGCCACAATGCCCTGGTGCTTGGCCGCATTGCTGGCCACCTCGTTGTCTTGGCTGATCTTCACATTGGTGATCACCAGATCACGCAGATCAGACGTTGCGCTTTGCACGTCMACAATCACGCTGCCGTTGCTCTGGCCCACAAACTCGCTGTTAGTGACCGTCAAKCTGTCAACCATCGTGCCACCCTGAGGGCCGAAGACAGAGACCGCCTCCGTTCCACCCACAACCTTCACGCCGCTGATCGACACGCCAGACACTGTGCCCTGCACCACAAAGGTTGCCGACGTCGTGCTGTTGATCACCACATCTGGGCCGTTGGCCGTGTTGCCATCGCTGGCACCTACGATCTCAATGGCCTTGTTGATCGTGATCTGGCCGTTGTTGTCGTACTGGCCTGCAGCCAGGTCCAAACGCGTCACCGTCGCATCAGTGCCCATCGCCAACTCAGCAGCCGCTTTGAGCGTCTCTGAGCCTGCCGAAACATTTAGCGTCATCGTCAGCGCACTGTCGTTGCCCACGCGTGCCAGCAGTGCGGCAGCATTCGCCACCGTCACAGCACCCGCGTTCAAGCCCGTGTTGATCACCGACACACCATCAATGTTCAATCCGGTCTCTGTTGAGCCGTCGACTTGGAACAGCCCCCCGGCATTGCCGTAGATCGCCGCAGCCGTGTCAACAACAGTGACCGCATCATCCAGATGGAAGCTCGCGCCCTTGTCCAACACCGCCTGCGCCTGTGCCACCGTCAGCGTCACCGCCTGRCCAGCCACCAAYACATCGCCTGCGCCTGCAGCTGCAATCGCCGCATCCAGCGTCAAGCCACCGTTGGCCTSRTCAATGACCACATACTTCTGGCCACCGTGCTGCNNNACCACTTCCACGCCRTCMARCACCGTGTCTKTGCCCTSTKCRCTGGTGATCGTCAATTTGCCWGYACYGTCRCGWGCAAATGTAGGCGCAGTCGCAGAAACAATCACGACCGTGTCCGCACCCGAACCGCCGCTCAATGCGTCGTTGCCTGCACCACCACTCAAGGTGTCGTTGCCAGCACCACCACTCAAGGTGTCGTCGCCTGCACCGCCGCTCAGGGTGTCGTTGCCGCCCACGGCGTCGTACAACACATCCGCACCCGCTGTACCTGTCAAGCTGTTGCTGCTTGCCGGTGCCGTATCCACACCCAGTTGCGTGTAATTGCTGCCCAACACCAAGCCAAGGCGGCTGGCGTCATAAGAGCCCTCAATGCCACTGATCGTCACAGCCTGGCCCCATGGCGCTGGGCCATTCAAGGTTGCACTGACATTGACATTCGTCCCAGTGACGCCATTAACGTTGGTGTAGTTGTAGATACCCAGCGCACTCTTGCCAAATGCGCCAGTCATCTCCACATTGCTCAACACCACCGTGCCTGCAGCCATTGGCGCAGCGTAAGCCGCCGTCGAGCCTTGCAACAACACACCGTAGTGTGATGCCGCCGCCGTGGCTGTCGTGACACCCAAATCACCCGCAATCTTGACATCCGTGATCGTCGCATTGCCGTCAAAGCCCCAGGCCACAATGCCCTGGTGCTTGGCCGCATTGCTGGCCACCTCGTTGTCTTGGC